>JAJRYW010000343.1 GCA_024275555.1 Calditrichota bacterium
ACCGAGCCGCGTTGGGGCAGGTTGCCGCGGATCGACCGCCAGCTTTTGCCGCGGTCGCTGCTCCTGAACAAGTAGGGTTTAAAATCCCCTTTTTTATGATTGTTGAAGGCGACATAAACCGTGTTGGCCTCGTGACGGGAGGCCCGCAGGAAGTTTACATAGCTCATCTCGGGAACGCCGGGGATGCGATCGACCTTGCGCCAGGTTTTGCCGCCGTCCTCGCTGATCTGCACCAGGCCGTCATCCGTTCCCACGTAGAGGAGCCCCTCCGCCAGCGGCGACTCATCCAGCGCCACGATGGTTCCATAGAAGGAGGTGGAGCGGTTCTTGGCCACCGCATCCACTCCCCAGACCCGGCCCATCACCTTGAGCTTATTGCGGTCCAACTGCCGGGTCAGGTCCGGCGATACGGCTGTCCAGGCGTCGCCGCGGTTGTCGGAGCGGAACAGGATGTTGGCCCCGAAATAAAGCCGGGTATGGGAATGGGGGGAGATGATCAGCGCGGCATCCCAATTCCAGCGCAGCGCCGCTTCGCCCTTGCCCGGCTGGGGCTTGATGTCGATCAACTCGCCGCTCTTTTTATCAAAGCGATACAGATTGCCGTACTGATATTGGGAATAGACAATGTTGGGGTCTTCCGGATCAACCCGGGGCTCGAAACCGTCGCCGCCCAGGGTGACAAACCAATCCCGGTTGGTAATGCCCTGCACATTGGTGGTGCGCGAGGGGCCGCCCAGGGTAAAATTATCCTGCGTGCCCCCGTAGATGTTGTAAAAAGGCCAATCGTTGTCTACCGCCACCTTGTAAAACTGGGTGACGGGAAGATTCGGTTTAAAATCCCAGGTTTTGCCCCGGTCAAAGCTCTCGTAGACGCCCCCGTCGCAGCCGACCAGGAGATAGTCGGTATTCTCCGGATCGATCCACATGGCGTGGTTGTCGACGTGCTTGGCGGTTTCGCCGACTTTTACCCAGGTTTTGCCGCCGTCTTCGGTAACATGCAGCCAGGTGTCCATGGAATAAACCCGGTCGACATCCTGCGGATCGCAGATCAGCTCCTGGTAGTATTGCGGGCTTGCGCTGTTGTATTTGCTGCGTTTCTGCCAGCTTTCCCCGCGATCCGTCGACCGGAAAACGCCTCCTTTTTTATCCGCCGCTTCCACGATGGCATAAAGCACATCCGGATTGGCCGGGGATATGGCCATCCCGATTCGCCCCAAATCCACTTTGGGCAAGCCGGTGGTGATTTTCCGCCAGGTCGCCCCGGCGTCGCTGGATTTATAGATCGCCGAGCCGGGCCCTCCATTGATGAGCGTCCAGACATGGCGGCGGCGCTGGTAGGCGGAAGCGTAAAGCACATCGGGATTGCGGGGATCCAGGTGCACCTCACTGACGCCGGTATGCTCATCCACGTGCAGAATGCGTTTCCAGGTCTTCCCGCCGTCGCTGGATTTGTAGAGGCCGCGCTCGCCGCCCTTATTCCAGAGCGGCCCCTGCGCCGCTACATAGACCACCTCGGAATTGCGTGGGTCAATGGTAATCATCCCGATGTGCTGAGAATCTTTCAGCCCCATGTTTTTCCAGGTTTTCCCGCCGTCCAGGGATTTATAGACGCCGTCGCCATACCCCACACTGCGCTGACTATTGTTCTCGCCCGTCCCCACCCAGACCACATAGGGGTTGTTGGGGTCCAGGGTCACACAGCCGATGGAGTAGGAGCCTTGCTGATCAAAAACCGGCTGATAAGTAACCCCGGCGTTCTCCGTCTTCCAGACCCCGCCGGAGGCGACCGCCACGAAATAGCTGCTGCGATGCTCCGGGTTGACCGCAAAATCAATAATACGTCCGGACATAAGCGCCGGGCCGATGCTCCGGAATGACAGGCCGCTGAACATTTCCGGGGAAAGCGCTGATTTGTCAGCAGACCCTTTTTTGGGCTTTTTGGCAAACGCGGCTGTCGTAAGTAAACAGAGTAAAACAATAAGCAGATTTGATCGGGAACGAAACACGTATCAATCCTCCGGTTAAATGAAATTTGAAAACAAATTTGAGATTACTACCCAGCCCCAAAATACAGCGAAAGGGCTCCACGCACAAATACAGGTTGCCGCGAATGTGCGTCGTTCTAAAAACTATCCTCTTCGTATTTCCTGGCATATTTAGCGGGCTTAATCGTTACAATTTGAGTCGTTAAACCTACGAAGATAACCAGCCCCGGAATAATAGACAAATAGAATCAATCCCGGCAACATGCACACCTTTAGGGCAAAGAGGTGCGCCGCTTCCGCAAAAGTATTTGGAATGGGCTGACGCCTGCCGCGCCTGCTTTGCCAGGGGAGGCTTTTTGTAGAACGGACTGCTACAAATATATGCAAATTCTACTATTTTATCCGCCGCCTTTCCTCATTATACTGACAGCCTTAGCCGGTCTTTCTACGCCTATCAACTCAGACATCATCCCCGCGGGAAAATGGATTGGAAAATCCGACTGTTCAATTTTTGGGAAGGGGATCTTTCATATTTCCGGACTGCCGGGAAGAAGCTTTATACTCCTCATACGACGACCGCCTGTGTTCCGGCTACCATGATTCTGCTTCTCATTTTCATTAGCGAGCCGGTTCGGATCATGCAGCGACTTTCGGCCTCCCCCGGAACCGGGAAGGCTATTGCTGAAAAGCAGAGCCGGCTTCGCCTGTTGACAAAGAATTGGCCGGTATCGCCGGGGGTTCATCTCCGGCCAACTATCCGGGGCGAGATTTAGACCAGCGCACTTTAACGCCATTCAATTTGAGGATGATTTTTGGATAACCGTTTTTCAAAAGCAATTCCTTTCACCATTATTTTTTGGGTAGGGATGTCTTACCTGCTTTGGGGGCAGGGCGCTCCCGCCTTGACCCTCTTAGCCCGACTGGACCAGTATTCGTCGGTGAAATATAATGATGTCTGGGGTTATACGGCGCCGGACGGGCGGGAGTACGCCTTGTTGGGCCTGCGCAACGGAACCAGTATTGTGGACATCACCGATCCTAACAACTTAACCGAAATCGTCCACATCCCCGGGGTAAACTCAACCTGGCGCGATCTGAAAACCTACCAGAATTATGCCTACGTGGTAAGCCATAACGACGGGGGCATGCAAATTATCGATCTCTCCAATCTCCCCAACTCGGCAACTTTAGTGAATACTATTGCGGGAGTTGCAACATCACACAATGTTTTTATTGATGAGGCCAATGGAATCTTGTACGCCCAGGGAGGATTTTCCACCCAGGCGGTAAAGGTGTTCGATCTGGCTGATCCGGTAAATCCGGTACAAATTTCCTTTTTCGGTACTATTTGCCATGATGTATATGTTCAGAACAATCTCGCTTTTGTCTCCGAAGCAGGCCGCGGAACAGTGGCAATATATGATGTTTCCAATCCCAGCGCCCCTGTTTTTGCCGCTACAATTTTTCTTCCCGGCGGCGGCTACTCGCATAACTCCTGGGCAACGGCGGATGGCCAGTACCTGATGACGACCGAAGAAGCCGGGGGCTTCTCGGTGAAAATGTGGGATATCCGGGATATTCAGAATCCCAATCTGTTGAGTGAATTCTTAGGGCCGAGCCGTCTGGCGCATAATGTGGTTATCGACGGAAACTACTCCTTTATTTCCCATTATGCCGATGGTCTTAAAATTTTAGATATCAGCAATCCCAATAGCTTAGTTGAAGTGGCTTCCTATGACACCAATCCGGCGACCGGCGGCACCGCCGGTGCATGGGGAATCTATCCCTTTTTCAACACCGGTAAAGTGCTCGTATCGGATATTGATCAAGGCCTGTTTGTGTTTCAGTTCACCAGCAATTCTTCCCCGCTTCCCCCGGCCCTGGCAGCAAGTGGCAACCAGGCCATTGGGGAAGGCGGCCTCCTGAGCGTGCCTGTTTCCGCAACTGATCCGAATAATGATCCCCTGACCTTGAACGTAACCAATCTGCCTCTTTTTGCAAATTTCAGGGCAACCGGCAACGGAAACGGTGTAATTACCTTTGCCCCGGGCTATGACGACGCCGGGGTCTATCCCAACATCCAGGTAATCGCTTCCGACGGCGCGCTCAGTGATACGGTGTTATTCGCCCTCACCGTGACCAACAGCAACCGCGCCCCGGCGGTTAATCCTATCGCCGATCAGACTACGACCGAGGGGAACAACTTAACCGTCGCCGTAACCGCCGTCGACCCTGACGGAGATGCGCTG
>JAJRYW010000344.1 GCA_024275555.1 Calditrichota bacterium
CAGCCCGCTGCAGGTCAAGCAGTTGGAAGCCATTCTTTATGCGGCGGCAAATAATCCCCAAACCGTGCCGGAGATTGTCAAAGCACGCATCAAGGCGGAGACGGAGCAAACCGAAAAACTGTTCGGATTTGATTTTAAAATCAACGGCAAATCGGTAAGCACCAACGAAATCGACGAAATTCTGAAAAATGAGACAAATCTGAAAAAACGGTTAAACGCCTGGGAAGCCAGCAAGGAAGTGGGTAAAGTGCTCAAAGACGGCCTGGCAAATCTGCGCGATCTGCGCAACCAGACTGTGCAAGCGCTGGGCTATGATGATTATTTCAGCTACCAGGTATCGGACTACGGTATGACCACCCGGGAGATGCTCGATCTGAACCATCGCCTGATTAAAGAAATCTGGCCGCTCTACCGGGAACTGCACACCTATGCCCGTTATGAACTGGCCAAGAAATACGGGCTTAAAAAAGTTCCCGATTACCTGCCGGCGCACTGGTTGCCCAATCGCTGGGGGCAGGACTGGAATGCCCTGGTAACTGTAAAAGGATTTGATCTGGACGGCAAACTCCACGACAAAAGCGCAGAGTGGCTGGTTGAACAGGGCGAACGCTTTTACATGAGCATGGGGTTCCCGAAATTGCCGCGGGTGTTTTGGGAAAAGTCCAGTCTCTATCCTTTGCCGGAAGACGCCGGTTACAAAAAGAACAATCACGCCTCGGCCTGGCACATGGATTTGCAGAATGATGTGCGCAGCCTGATGAGCGTGATCCCCAACGCGGAATGGTATGAAACGGTGCATCATGAATTAGGGCATATCTATTACTACATGTCCTACACCAATCCCAATGTGCCGCCGCTGTTGCGGGCCGGGGCAAACCGGGCCTATCACGAGGCGGTGGGCAGCTTGATGGGGCTGGCGGCCATGCAGAAGCCTTACCTGGTCGAGCTGGGCCTGGCGGATGAGAACGCCCGCACCGATGAAATGAAAACCTTGCTTAAAGAAGCCTTGAATTACATCGTTTTTATTCCCTGGTCTGCCGGGGTGATGACCGATTTTGAGTATGAATTGTACGCCAAGAATCTGCCCGCGGATCAGTTCAATAAACGCTGGTGGGAGCTTAAAAAAAGCTACCAGGGCATTATACCGCCGGGCCAGCGCGGCGAAGAATATTGCGATCCGGCTTCCAAGACCCACATCAATAACGACGCCGCCCAGTACTATGACTATGCCCTGTCCTACATTATTCTTTTTCAACTGCACGACCACATCGCCGGTAAAATCCTGAAGCAGGACCCGCACTCCAGCAATTACTACCACAGCCGGGAAGTGGGAACCTTTCTGCGCGGGATCCTGGAAAAAGGGGCCACAGAGGATTGGCGAAAATTAACCCGGGAGACTGTCGGCGAGGACATCAGCGCCCGGGCCATGCTCAATTATTTTGCCCCGCTGATGGATTATCTGAAGAAAGTGAACCGGGGACGAAAATATACCCTGTAGCTGCGTTTCGGAAATCCGCTCTGACCGGCTGCTTTTTGAATAATGTTGCCGCCCGGAATGCCTGAACACCGGGCGGCAACGTCTGCCGCCCCGGGCGCTTTCTCCACCCGGAAATACTTGACTTTTCAGCAATTGTTGCGTATTATAGGCTCACTTTTATACTCCTGAAGTAGCGATTTTTGAAATGTGCTTCGGCAGTCCTCCGGGATTGAGGACCGGTAAAATTGCAGATTACCTTTCTATATATAAATCTTCTATAGATCACACCAGGGAAATGGTTTGTAAGCAAAACAACTTGGGGGATTAAAACGGGCAATTTTGTTTGTGCGTGATTCTCCCACTTAAAAACCTTCAAAACCGGAACCTGAGATATGGCGGATAAAGCCTATATTCCCGGGTATGAATCTGATATATTTATCAGTTACGCCCATGTGGATAACGAAACGGATTTTGACGATCAGGACGGATGGGTCGACCAATTCCGGAAACTACTGGCGGTGCGGCTGGCCAAGCGTTTTGGCCGGATGGACACCATTAAAATCTGGTGGGATGACCATTTGGAGCGCGGCCAGCTTTTTGATGTGACCATTGAAAAGGCCATCAAAGGCTCGGCAATTTTTCTGGCCTTAACTTCCCCGGGCTACAAATCTTCCCAATATTGCCAAAAGGAAATCGATTGTTTTTACGAAAAGATTTACGCCGGCAAGGACCCGGCCGGGCTGGTGGTTGGCTCGGATCGTATCCGCTATGTCAATTGCCTTCTGAATAATATTCCCCATAAAGAGTGGCCGGAAAAGTTTGGCGACACCACCGGCTTTCCTTTCCACGACGCCGGCAATAGCAAAGATTTCGGAGAGCCCAGCGATCCCCGCGGGGAACTGTTCCGGGACCAGATCCGGGATTTGGTGGATTATCTCTATAATCTCATCGAAAGTTTTCGTGAAGAGCTTGGTTCTAAAAGCAAGTCTCCTCAGATTGAATCGGCGCCCAAAACCGTTGACTCAGAAGGGATCAAACTCTATTTCGGAGATGTGCCGCGCACCCTCAGAAGCCGTCAGCGGCGGGTGATGCTGGAATTGGAAGACGCCGGCTTCGAAATTGTCGAGACGGTTTTGCCCGAGGATGTGGAAGATGACAAATACCGGCCGGCGGTGGAGAAAGCGCTCCGGGAGTCTTTCCTGGCTATCCACTTGCTGGACGATGAGCCCGGCAAGCCGATGGGCGGGGAATTTGGCGAATTAACTTTTCCCCAATGCCAGGTAAAAGTGGGCCTGGAGCACGCCCGCTCGCAGTATATCTGGGTGCCGAAAGCCCTCGACCTGGGCGCCGTGTCCGACCCCGCCCACCGGGAATTTCTGGAAATGCTGGAAAATCAAAACCTCCCGGAAGACCGCTATACTTTTATCCGCAGTTCCCCGGCCATCATCAGCGAAGATGTCTGCGAGAAAATCGAGACGATCCGGCGTCTTCAGGAAGAGCAGCAGGCCCGCGAACATGCCCAACGCACTGCCGAAGCGCTCCGGATCGGGGCGGCTCTGCTGGATACCCACATCAAAGACCAGGGATACGCCCTGGATTTAAGCGAATTCCTGATGGAACAAGATATTCGCCCCTATGTGGTTGCCCAGACAGACTCCTCGGCCTCCAGCCTGGAAGCCTTTAAAAAAGCGCTGGGAAAAACCCTGGAACGGGCCGGAATTCCCATTATTTTCTTTGGCGATGTAAATAAAGAATGGGTGCTGGAACGGTTGGGGCACGCGGCCCAGATCGCCATTACCCAGGGGTGGCCTTTAAAAGAGTGCGCCGTCTATTTAGCGCCGCCCAAAAAAGAAGACATCGATTTTAACCTGGGCTTTCTCAAAGTTCATTCCCTGAACAATATGGATCACTTTGATCCGGCTACCTTCAACCTCCTCCTGGGGGGGGCAGCATGATCCAGCGCAACCTCCCATCGAATCCTTTTGTGGGGCTGCGCCCTTACGAAAGCTATGAAAGCATTCTCTTCTTCGGCCGCACCGAGCAGACCGCCGAGCTGTTGGATAAACTGGGCAAAACCCGTTTCCTGGCCGTGGTGGGCAGTTCCGGCAGCGGGAAGAGTTCGCTGATCCGGGCCGGCCTGATCCCCAAATTGAAAGCCGGATTTTTGGTCGAAGAACGCGACCGCTGGTTTATGGCCATGATGAAGCCCGGCAATCAGCCCCTCTATAACCTGGCCTACTATCTCCTGGCCGCTTTTCAGGAAGAACCGGACCCCAAAGCCGTGGAAGAATTGGAAGAGACCATCCGGATTCGCGGCGTAAAAGGGCTGCTGAAATTCCTGGCCCCCCGCATGAGCAAAGACGCCAACCTGTTGCTCCTGGTTGACCAGTTCGAAGAAATTTTCCGTTTTATTTTGCAGACCCGGGGCAGCGAGGAAAAGTACGACGCCGATGATTTTGTGGCCATGATGCTGGAGTTGTCCCGCCAAACCGAGTTGCCGATTTACGTGGTGCTGACCATGCGCTCCGACTTTATCGGCGACTGCGACACTTTCCACGGATTGCCGGAAGCGCTCAACAGCAGCCAGTACCTGGTGCCCCGCCTAACCCGTAAACAGCGCCGCGAGGTGATCGAGGGGCCGGTGCGGCTCTACCACAAATCGATTGCCCCGCAATTGGTGACGCGCCTGCTGAACGACCTGGGCGACACCGACGACCAATTGCCCATCCTGCAGCACTGCCTGATGCGCACCTACGAGTTCCATGACTGGCAGAGCGACGACCAGCTCAATTTGGATGATTACCGGCGGGCCGGTGCGCTCCGGAACGCCCTCTCCCATCACGCCGATGAGGCGCTGGCCGGAAAAGACAAACACACGGCCTTGCTCACCAAGCGCATTTTCCAGACGCTGACCGAAATCGACTACTCCAACCGGGGTATCCGCCGCCCGGCCACCATTGCCGAGATTCGCCGGACCACCGGTGCATCGCTGGAGGAAATCAAAACCATCATCAACCTTTTCCGCAGCGACGGCCGTTCTTTCCTGGTGCTCTCCAAGGAAGAGTTTGTTGATGAAACCATGGTGGATATCTCCCACGAGAGCCTGATCCGCCAGTGGCGGCGCCTGCGAAACTGGCTGGAAGAAGAAGCCGTGGACGGGCGGCGCTACACCCAGATTGTCGACGGCGCCTTGCGGGAAGTCTCCGGCGAATTGAGCCTGTGGAAAGACCCCGAGCTAAGCATCGCCCTGAAGTGGCAGCGGCAGAAACAGCCCACCCCGGCCTGGGCGCAACGCTACCACACCGACCGCTATATCGATTTCAGCCTGGTCTCCAAAGCCGAGAATTTCCTGGAAGGCGACCGCCCCCTCAGCATCCCCAAAGACGGTAAAATCCGCCTCAACAATGAAGCGCTCTTTAACCTGGCTATGTCGTTTATCGAACGGAGTAAAGCGGAAAAACTGGCGGAACAAAAGCGGATTCGGCGTCGCCAGAAATTTGTCTTTGCCGCGGCGGTGGTCTTTTTCCTGATCAGCATCACAGCGCTGTTTTTCTGGATGCGCGCCGAAGAGGCCATCACCACAGCCAAACGCGAGACTCGCAGGGCCGATTTGCTTTATGAAGCGGCCACGGAAACCAATAAATTGTTGGAAGATGAAAAGAAGAAAACCGACAACCTGCTGGAGTTAACCCGTTTAAAAAATGACACCCTGGAGATTGAGAAGAAAAAAACCCAGGATTTGTTGGTGCAAACAAAATCAATTTACCTGGAATTGGTAAAAGAAAAGGATAAAACCGACGCGCTTCTGCAGATCACTTTAGCCAAGCAGGATTCGCTGGACAAGGCGGTTGCCCGGGCGGCGGAGTTACTGCGCGAAGCCAAACGCGCGGAGAAGGAGGCCCTTTCGATTGCCCTGTCCAGCAAGGCCATCCGCCAGCGCCGCATCGGGAATCCGGAAACCGCCGCGCTGCTGGCCAAAGAGGCCTACGAATTCCATGAACAAGTGCAGGGTGAATTCCTGGACCAGGTCTATGAGGCCTTGCGCACCACCTTGAATGATCCCAAATTTCAGGAAAATGGGGTTGGCGTAGGCGGGCCTTTTGCGATTGGCACGCCGCACCAGGACTGGGTCCGGAGCGTTGCTTACAGCCCCGACGGCGCTTTTATTGTCTCCGGCAGCGGCGATGGCAATATCCGTTTCTGGAATCCTTCCCGGCCGAATCTCTCCTCCAAGTTTATTAAAAAGCACAAGGGGGCGGTACGCGATTTGGTAGACTGGCCCCACCCCGCTTCCGGGAAGGGCCCCGGCCTCATCTCGGTGGGCGAAGACGGCAAGATCATTCTCTGGACAAGTTATGAGGACGGAAAACCCAGGGCAAAAAAAATCGGCCAGCAGGGCGGCCCGATTTGGACCGCGGCAATCGATACCGCCGGCCAGCGGCTGGTCACCGGGGGACGGGATCAGTACCTGCTGCTGTGGGACCTGCGCAATCGCAAAAAAAAGCCGCTGATTTTACTTGACGCTTCCCGCCGGATTACCGGAACCCGCCAAATTAACTCCGCTTTGCGTATTCGCGCCGTCGCTTTTAGCCGGGACGGTAATCTGCTGGCCGCCGGGGATGATTTTGGTGAACTCTACCTCTGGGAAGTGAAACCCGGCGCCCCTCCCCGGCTGTTGCAGACAAAACTCTATCCGGATTCCAGCGCCATTTATTCTATGGCTTTTCATCCGCAAAAAAATATCCTGGTAACCGGGGCAACGGACGCCAAAATCCGGGTGTGGGAAGTCAATCCGACCCGTTTTAAGCCCCTGGTGGAGAAACAAATTCTGCGGGGTCATACCAGCACGGTAAACTCGCTGGATTTCAGCCCCCAGGGGGATATGCTGGCTTCCGGCAGCGCCGACAAAAGCGTGCGTTTATGGGACTTCAGTACCGAGCAGAATATCAGCCGCAACTCCATTTTCCTGCAAGAGCATGATCAGTGGGTCTGGTCGGTTGCTTTTAGCCCGGATGGGGAGATGGTGATTTCCGGCAGCGCCGAGGGCCGGATTCTGAAGTGGATCTCCGACGCCCGGCTGCTGGCCGAACAGGCGGCCCGCAAAACCGCCGGAAAAGAACTGACCCAGGAAGAAATGATCCGTTTTAAAATTCCCCCGGACCATCACGAGTTCGCACCTCTGCAGCAGCGGATTAGCACCGACGACGTTATTCAACCGCCGGAATTGCCGCAGCGGTGAGTTATCCTGGCTCTTCTTCTGCCGCAGGGCGCCGGATCAAAATGGGAAATTAGTGCAGACCTCTAAAAAATACTCTAAAACTTTTGGGGAATCAGAGCAATGAAGACAGGTTCATACCCAAACACCCAGACGTCCGTTTTCCGGCTATGGGTACTCTTTATCGTTTTAATTTTGGGCAGCAGCGCTTTGCAGGCTCAAAAAAAAGAGAAGTGCGGCGACCTGGAGTTGTTCACCGCCCGGAAATCGTATGAACGCGGCCGCTTTCAGGAGACCGTGGATCAACTGAAAAGTTGCCAGAAGCGCGGTTTTATCAAAAAAGCGCAGCGAGTGGAAGCGCACCGTCTGCTGGCGTTAAGCTACATTGCCCTGGACTATCCGGAACTGGCCGAGGCGGAAGTGTTTGCCCTGGTTAAACTGGACCGTTTCTATCGACCGGAGAGCACCGATCCGGAAGTGTTTAAAACCCTGGTAAAAAAGGAACGGAAGAATTTCCGCGAAGGAAGGCGGAGTATTTTTCGCAACTGGCGCTTTTTGGCCGCCAGCGGGGCGGTGTTGACTGCCGGGGCGGTTTTGGGGGTCAGCGCGTTGTCCTCCGGGAACGGAGGCCCCGGGCCGGGAACACCGCTGCTGCCGGACCCGCCGGCGCTCCCTTAATCAAAATAAACAGCAAGTTAAAATCGGCTTCGAACAGCACTGCGCTTTTAGGTTAACTGATGTTACGCGCTTACCGGTTTTTTGCTGTTGAGTCACAGGGAACTCCGAGAAACAATTAAATATAAAGCTCTGTCTAACTAATATTTTTATTGTCTTTAAATTGTCAAATGTAAGTAAATGGTATTGAATAAACTACACTTTTTCAGGCACTACCGGCTTCGACAAGCTCAGCCTCCTGGCTGGGACTGCTGGCTGAGCTTGTCGAAGCCAGCAAGTACGAATTGTCGTTTATTTA
>JAJRYW010000345.1 GCA_024275555.1 Calditrichota bacterium
TAGCCGGGTGCTGTTCAGCAACAGTCCCTTCGTGCGGGGCGGGATGTTTCAATAATTTAGGGACGCCGATTCTAGCCGACGCTGATAATTTGGAAAAAATCTACCGGTTTCTCCCAAGAGATTTGGTGTAAGAAGCCGTGATTTGAACTATTTCCATTTTTCATGTTTTACCTCGCAGAGCACCGACTCCAGGGCGTTAAACTCTAATTTTTTCGGCTTTATGGGCATTAGCGGCAAAGCAATATCTTCCTCCGGTTTGTTGATAAAAACACGTAGGTAAACATAACGTTTTTTTCCGAAATCCACTTTCAGGTTCATGTACATGGCAAAATCCCCGGGGACGTTTTCCTGCTTTACCCGGAGATGGAGCAGGTATTTGCCGTCTTCCTGCTTTTGAACTCTGTAGGAGTAGCGGTAGGTGGGAAGGTCCGTTCCGTACACCCATTGCTTAAAAAACCATTTCATGTCGCCGCCAACATGTTTTTCCACCGTTCTCCGGAAATCTTCTGTGGAAGCCTTTTTGCCGCGGAAGGTTTGGTAAAAATCACGCATCAGATTGGTGAATTTATCCTCGTTCATGGTTTTCAGATCCAGCATCATGTTGCGAAGAATGTGCAGCACCCAGGCGCCTTTTTTGTAAATGATCAGGTTATAATCGCCTTCGGTTTTGCTGCTCTGGGTGCGATATCCCAGCCAGATCGGTCCCGCTTCCTGGCCGCTTCCGAAGGTGAATTTGCGATTTCCCAAAATATCCCGGCGATACTCTTTTAAGATGTTGAAGAACTTTTTGTTGTTCTGCAACGCGGTTTGCATGTACCAAAGACCGGCATAAGTCGCAAAGCCCTCGCTCAGCCATTGATCGTGATAGGTTTTGAAGTCCACCCCGATTCCCCACCACTGGTGCGCCACCTCGTGCCCCCGGAAAACTTCATCGTAACCCTTCTCGCTGGTTCTCTGAAAGGTGGTCCAGGCGAGGTGAATCAGGCCGGGGAAAGCCAGCCCGTGCAGGTAAGGCGTTTCGGTGGCGTAGAACTGCTCCACGGAAACCGGGCCGAAGACATGCTGAAAAAACGCCAGGCTGTTGGCCACATCCGCCCCTACCTGTTTTTCCATACTCTTCCCCGAAGTTATTCCGGCAACTCCCAGGGCGTGTCCAATGTCCATATGCCCGCCCTCGGACATGTAAACGGTAACCGGGGGAATGCGATCATCGGTAATCTGGTACTTCTTATAATCACCAATATTAAAAGAGGCGTTGCGAATTGGCTCGGGGGTTACCCAGCGTGTTGTTAATACCTTCTTCTCCGTTTGCGAAGAAAGTTTTTTGCCGACAGAAACAAAACTGTATTTGGTCGGAGTATGAAAGGTCAGCTCGAAGGTTGCCGGTCTCCTGGCCCCATGCCGGGGATACCAGCCGGTGGAATTCTTGATGTAGATCCAGGCAGCCTCGTTTCGGTCGATCAAATCGCCGTGGTAAAAAAGTTTTATAGTCCGGATGCTGAACGGGTCAAGGGGCTCATCGCAACGAATCCAGAGGATGGGATTGTGTTTGTGCTTGAAGTAGGTTGCTTTGGCGCCGTTATCCCAAAAAACCGAATCGACTATCATATCCGAGAACAAAGTAAAATAAATCCAGTTCAGCCCGGCTTGCCTGGCGGTAAATTCTACCTGGGCGACGGCTGAGAAATCCAGGTTGTCTTTTATAGTGCTTTCAATTTGGTAATGGATGATCTTGAGCAGGTCTTTATTCTCGTTGCTTAAATCCTTGCCGGGAAGGTAGTCGGCCTGTTTATGAAACTGGCAAACCGTTTCGAATTGGTGAGAAAATGGCCCGCGATTGGCCCGGCGCATCAGGCGCACTTCTTCAACCGCATCGGGGTCAATCCGGAAGCAGAACGGATCCTTCTTTTTCTTGCTGAAATGGGCGTAGAAAAAGCCGTTCGGCTCGTTGGCCAAAATGGCGTTTATGGCGCCGGTGCTGAAATAGTTGCCCTTGCGGTTGCCCAGGTATTTTAAACAGTATTCCAGGTGATCCCGGGCGGTTTTATTGGGCTCTCCCTCCGTAAAGGTAAGCTTCTTTTGTAGTTCTGTTAGGGTGGCGTCTGCAAAGAGGAGGAAGAGCATGGTAAACTCTTTTTCCAGGGTGGTTGATTTGTAAAACCGGTAAAGCTGTTCCTGCTCAATTTGTGTCGGCGGCGTAATGCTGGCGATCCCTTTGCCAAGGAAAACAGCCCCGATTGTCTTTCCGAGTACCGGCGTAAGGAGATACAGTTCCCCTTCCTGCAAATCAAATCTCGCCGCCTCCCGGGCAATGGAAATATTCTCAACCCGGGCCGACCGGGAAAAATCGGGTTGAAGCCCCATTAGCTGCATATAAAGCATCTCGTAATTGGTGATTACTTTTCGCTGGAAGGATTCCCCGGTTTGAGCTGTCAGCGGCGGGCGCCATAGAAGAATTGGCAGCACAACCAGGAGGAGCAAATAACGGCGCATTTTTAATCTCCGGCGTTATTGATAATATGCTATTGTCTGTCCTGTAAAAGGGAAGTCCCGGAGTGCGCTGGGAGAGAAACTGTTCTGTGGCGTGCACGAAGCGACAAGAACCTTCCCGGGCGCCCAATTTCTTCAATCAATGTGAACATCGTCCGATACAGGGGATGCTATCGAACCGGCGGGTCACATGTGTTTTTATGGTAACTCTATTGGCATTTTAGCTAATTTCCCAATTATTTGCAATAAATCTCTTTCAAATTTCCGTTGCCGGGGCCGCCTGCCCGGCAATCCTAACGTGATATGGTGAGATGATAATCCGGGTCGGCGCATCCCCCGGGGGTGGCGGCCTGACCTGGCGCTTCCCTGTTGGGGGGGATGTTGGTGATTAGGGATACTGTTCTTCATCGGAAGAAAATTACAGTGTTGTTTTGTAACTATTCAGCCCACTGAACACAGCAA
>JAJRYW010000346.1 GCA_024275555.1 Calditrichota bacterium
AGCCGGCCCAGGGCAAAGAGCACATCGGCCCGGCTGCTGTCAATCTTCACCGCGGTTTGCCAGAACCGGAGCGCCTGCTCGGGCTGCCCTTCCGCCAGGGCGGACTTCCCGGCCAAAAAGGCTTCCTGCCAGGCTTGCTGCTGCTCCGCGGTGAGCTGCCGCGACGATTCGGCGATAAAGGGGGGATGATCTTTCAAATTGGAGACCAGCGTACCCAACAGCACCGGTATTCCGGCCGCGCGGGCTTCCTCAACAGCCTCGCCCAGGTTCCGGCGCAGATTCTCCCCGGCCCGGCGCACCAGGTCGCTATCGAGAGGAATTTTCTGCTGCGCGGCCATCCGCTGCATTACCGGAACAGCATCCGTATCGGCAATATCGGCTTCCCCGCGAATCCGGCGCAGCGCCCAAAAGACGCCCTGTTGGAGCAGGTAGTAAGTGCGAAAGCGCTGCAAGCGCAGCGACAGGTTGATCAACCCGCGCTGATTGCCCAGGGAAAATCCCGACCCGACACCTAATGCGCCGTAGAATTCATTGTGCCCGGCGTAGATCAGCAGCGCATCCGGCTGAAGCTCCAGCACATCGGACATCAGGTCCCGCACGGCAAAGCTGTTTACCGCGGCAATCCCCAGGTTTACCACCTCAATGTTCCGTTTGGGAAAAAGCTGCTTCAGGTAGGTGTAGAGGATGCCTGGCATAGCCGCGTTGTAATTATAAGGGAAACCGGCCATGCTGGAACCGCCCAGGCAGATGATTCTCAATCCATTTTCCGGCTTGTTCACCGGAATACGCATCTCTTCTGCCGAGCGGGCAAACTCCGGGTGCGCTCCAAAGTAACGCCGGCTTACCTGGGGGTTGATCTGCCGCCATTTTTGGCCGTTTTCTTCCACCTGGTAGGCTAATTTCAGCTCATCGCCGTAACCGGCCAGGCGCAAGCCCCCTTCCAGGAGGGCCAGCAAAACCAGCGGGATAAGCAAAGCAATCACCCCGGAACGGGATTGACCAGCCCGGGGCTGTTTCTCATGCGTAGGTTTAGCGATGTTCGTCATGGATGTTTCTCATGCTTAATTGATGATACGCGCTTATTGTTTTTTAGACACACAGACACAGAGAACTCAGAGAGCCGATTAGATATAAAGCGCTGTCTAACTAAATATTTTTATTTTCCTTTGGTTCTCAGGTAACCGCAGGCTTAACGCCTGCGAAGCATGTCGCAAGCTAATGATCTTTGAAAAATTAACCGGGCTGTTTTAAAAAGCATGTATGCCGGTAGCCCTATTCCGGTCTGTCGGAATTGCGAAACACCGCTATGCGCAGTTTTGCCAAAGGCATCCCTTCGGGAAAAGCCTGTGTTTACATCCCGTTTTATCGGGGCGCCTACCAGTAATCAGATATGGCCCGGTTATTTAATCAAAATTCATCAGCTTGCCCCAAAGGGGCTCCTTCGGAGCGGCTGATAAAATCCTTAGCCCCTTTCGGGGTCTTAATCGACTCCCGGCCTGCCGGGATTGTCGATTTGTTCTGTCGAAGACAGCTTACTTTTGCACCGAAGTGTGTAAAAGTACTTAGCCGCTTAGGGCGCCGAAATCGAC
>JAJRYW010000347.1 GCA_024275555.1 Calditrichota bacterium
CCTCGAAACGAATTTTTTGCAGTTCTTCCCGGGAATAACCGGAGATCCGGCAATAGGCCTGGTTAACATCCTGAATGCGTCCATTGGTGTTCAGAAGCAGGTACCCGTCGAGCATGGATTGCAGAATACTGGTGTTCAGCCGCATCTGCTCGCGGAGCGCCTTCACAGCATGTTCGCGCTCGGAGACGTCGATGAGAATCTCCTGAACAGCCGGCTTCCCGTCATAGATGGTCCTGGCAGCCATCACTTCCACATCCAGATCGCTGCCGTCCACCCGCCGAAACCGTTGCTGATGCAGGGGAATGTAGCCGTTTTCCTCAAGCGCATGATGCCAGTGGTAATAATCGCGGTGGTAATCCGGATGTAAAAACTCGGTGATGTCGTGATTGAGGAAGGGGGTTTGGTCGTTGCCGCCCAAAAGCTCCACGGCAGCCTGGTTAAGAAAAGTGATTCTGGAGTGCACGTGGATCAAAATCGGCACGGGAGATTTGTTTACCAGGGTGCGGTAGCGTACTTCGCTCTCTTTGATCTGCTCCATGGCCGTGATCCGTTCGGTAACATCAACCATAATTCCGAAAGATTCCACCCGGCCGTTCTCTAATTCCACCAGGTTAACGATGTACCGGAGCCATATAAAGCGGCCGTCAGCCCTCATCATCCGGTAGTCAAATTCATGTTTCTCTCTCAACGATGTAGCTGTTTTACAATGGTTAATCACCCGCTCCCGGTCGTCGGGATGAATGGTGTTTACCCAGAAATCCGGTTCGTTGAGCCACTGTTCCACCGGGTAGCCCAGGATATTTTCCGCTTCCTTGCTTACGAAGGTAAAACGAAATTCGGTGGGGTCTCCGCGCCATAAAATAGCCGAGGTGGATTCCAGCAAGCGGTTCAGTTCCCGCTCCTTCTGCAGCAATGCTTCTTCGACCGCCTTTTGCCGGGTGATGTCCTGAATCGCCGCATAAATGTAGCGCCCGCCGTCTTCCTGAGTCTCCAGGCGACCGGCGCAATGCAGCCATTTCTCAATCCGGGAAGCTGTAACGGCCCGCAATTGGAGGTCGAATGTTTGTTCCTGGTGCTCCAGTTTTTTGATTGCTTCCAGAAAGAGCGGTTGAGAATCCGGGTGGAAAAAAGCGCTGAACGATGCAATTGTTTGCGGAGAGTTTTCCGGAATTTCCAAAATCTGATACAGCTCCTCGGTAAGGATAATCGCCTCATTTTCCAGGGAAATTTCCAGGCCGCCAATCCCGGCAATCCGGCAGGTGCGGCTAAGCAGTTTGCGGCGATTTTCTTTGATGTGAATATCGGAACTCCCTGGTAAAGGTGGATAATCGTTGTCAGAAACTCGGGAAACCGTTTCCCCGTTTTTCTTTAAAGAATCCATGTCGGCCTGCCTCGTTAACTACTGTGATGGAACGGACAAGGATAACTCATCCGTCCCGGTAATTCTTAGCGGGGAATATAATCAATGCGTTTCGCTTCCTCAAAAATAGCCTTCCGGGTTGTTGGGTTTAGCAGCAGGCGGGGAGCCTGTGAGCCCTGAAGCCGGAGCCGTTGCTAATTCCGTTCATTTCTGTGCTGAAGGCCCTGGCTGAATATCCTCGCTTTATTGAATGTTCACCTCGGTAAACCAGAGCCGGGAACCTTGTGAACCGCGAACCAAAGTGGTTAAGTATTATTCTCGGTTTTTTCGGGCCAAATTTTACCGAAAAAACAAAACCGTTTGAGGTTGACGGAGGGCGCGGTTAATTTATGATTAAAATGTTTTTGAAACGATCTTATAGCTGTGAAGACCGCCCCTTTGTTGCAGGTGCAGGTGGTATTTTTAATATTCGATAATGATTTCAGCAGGAGAGACTACACGTGGATACCAGCGAATTCCGTAAGTTTGCCCATGAATTAGCCGATTGGATGGCAGATTACCTGGAGCAGATCGAATCCTACCCGGTCAAACCGGCAGTGCAGCCGGGCGAGATTCGTCAAAAATTGCCGGACCATGCACCCGGCCAGCCCGAATCGTTTCCGGAGATTTTTTCCGATTTCCGGGAAATCATTCTTCCCGGGATGACCCACTGGCAGCATCCCTCCTTTTTTGCCTATTTCCCGGCCAACAGCAGTCCCCCTTCGGTATTGGCGGAAATGCTTACCGCTGCATTGGCCGCCCAGTGTATGATCTGGCAAACCTCGCCCGCTGCGACGGAGTTGGAAGAGGTGATGATGCGCTGGCTGGCGGAAATGATCGGACTGCCGGACAGCTTTACCGGCGTTATTCAGGATACCGCCTCGACGGCCACCCTGTGCTCGTTGCTGACCGCCCGGGAGAAAATCAGTAGCTTTGGGATTAACCACAGCGGGTTGCAGGGACAGCCGCGCTACATTGTCTATTGCTCGGAGCAGACTCATTCCTCGATTGACAAAGCAGTGCGAATTGCCGGTTTGGGCAGCGATCAGATCCGCAAGGCGGCGGTGGACGAGGCCTTTGCCATGCGGCCCTCTGCGCTCCGGGAGGCCATCGAGACGGATTTGGAAAGGGGATATACTCCCCTGGCGGTGGTGGCCACCCTGGGAACCACCGGCTCCACTGCTATCGATCCGTTAGAGGAAATTGGCAACATATGCCGCAAATATGGAATCTGGCTGCACGTCGACGCCGCCTTCGCCGGAACTGCCCTTCTTCTGCCGGAGATGCGTTCCATGCTTGCCGGCATCGAGGCCGTGGACACCTTCGTTTTTAATCCCCACAAGTGGATGTTTACCAATTTTGATTGCTCCGCCTACTTTGTGCGCGACAAAGAAGCCCTGATCCGCACCTTCGAGATTTTGCCGGAATATCTGAAAACCAAAGAAGCCGACCGGGTTAACAATTACCGGGACTGGGGGATTGCCCTGGGCCGGCGTTTCCGGGCGCTGAAACTCTGGTTCGTGATCCGCAGCTATGGGGTGGAGGGCCTCCGGAGCAAGCTGCGCAATCACCTGGAAATAGCCAGGTGGTTTGCAAAGCAGGTCGAGGCTCACCCGGAGTTCGAGCAATTGGCGCCGGCGCCGTTTAATTTGATTTGTTTCCGCTGGCATCCGTCCGGCGTGGAAGACCCGGAGACGTTGAACCGGCTGAATGCCGAATTGCTGGAGCGGCTCAATCGCACCGGGAAAATGTTCCTCTCCCACACCCGGCTGAAGGAGGTCTACACCATCCGCATCGTGTTTGGCCAAACCTACGTGGAAAAACGCCATGCAGAGCAAGCCTGGCAATTGATTCGCCACGAAGCCCATCGGATGCAGAGAGAATTGGATTCCCCAGGCTAATTTTTACATGATATTTCGTTCTTAGCTCTTAGCTCTTAGCTCTTAGCTCTTAGCTCTTAGCTCTTAGCTCTAAGCTCTAAGCTCTTTAATCTTTAATCTTTAATCTTACCGTTCGCTCATTTTGGGGACTGTTTTCGAAATTCTTGGTGATTTCCTATTCGGAAGTTCTCGTTTGGGGAAAATTCATGCTTGGCCACAGTTTCATACACAGAAGCTTTGGTTTTACCTGGAAATCAATCGAGGACTCTCCAACTGGTAAGTTTCCGGATGATAGCCGGAAAACAAAAAAATGGGCGCATGACAAATTGCATTTTTTAGACATTCTTTAAAAACCGTTGAAACGGTTAAACAATCGCTGCAAGATCTCATTAACACCGGGCTTAAGCCCGGTGTTAATGAGAAAGAAATTATTACATAGTGTCTGGCCGAATAGTCACTAAGTATCTGTTTATAATCGGTTGA
>JAJRYW010000348.1 GCA_024275555.1 Calditrichota bacterium
CAGGTGAAGGTGGTTGTAGGTGTGGTTTCCGATCTCGTGTCCGTCCTCCACCATTTGCTGCACCAGGCCGGGGTAGCGCTCCACAAACTGCCCGGTCAGGAACAGGGTGATGTTCAGGTTCCGGGCCCGCAGGATTTTCAAAATAGAATCGGCTTGCCCGGCTTCGGCGCCGCCGTCAAAGGTTAGCGCCAGCAGCGGTCGGGCCGGATTGCCGCGCAGCACCGGGGAACGCAGGCGCTCCAATTCCGGGTGATGGTAGCGGATTTCCCGGTAATCGTCCAACACCAGGCGCTGCCGCTGGTCCCAGGCCCCAATCCGGAGGCGGTTGGTTCCAAACTCCAGCGCCACCGGAATGCGGAGACGATTTTGATCGGCAATGATTTTGCTGAAAATTGCCCGTTGGTTTTGCCAGACCGCTACCACCCATCCCGGTTCAACATCTAAAGAGAGAAGATAGTCCGCCCGGGTTTGCCGGGGGACAGGGTCGGGCGGAAAGGGGGTTTTGAGGGTGTCCAGGCGCAGCGGGGGGACGAGCGGCCCCATCCCCGGCCCGGCGGCAGCCGGAGAAGCCCGGCCCGGCCCGGCGGCGCCATGAAGCGAAAAGTCCGGAACCTTGACGGCAAAGAGCAGCAACAGCGCCGCCGTTACCAAAAGATTCCACCCGATTAAAAGCTGGCCCCGGCGCTTCTTCCCGCTTTTTTTCCACTGTTCCAGCCGAAAAGCAAGAAAACAGGAGACCGAACAAAAATAGTGGTGAGCAAAATGGCGCCGGCAGTCTTTGCACAGGGGCGTTTTACATTGATAGCATCGCCAGCGGGCCGACCGTTGGGGATGGAATTTGCAAAAGTGCACTGAGGGCATTGTCTCGCTCAGGTTAATTGGTCCTTTAAAGTTACAATTCAAAAACCGGTGCTGCGATGGAAGAGACCTCTTAAATATTCGTAAAAAATTGTAAAGCATCGTGCTGTTTATCATAAACGGAAATAATATTTTTTGCGAAAACGGGGCAGATAATGTTTCGTACTTGATTTAAAGCGGAAAATTTTGGATTTTTGCACTCATTTTAATGAAAGCGGCCTATGACAATTGCTCTGCCAGACAACCCCTTTGAGGTTCATCCGTCCAAAACGATTATGCCGGGCGCCGGGCCTGTTTTTTACCAGGGCGGAGAAGAGGCCTTCTTGTTTTTGCATGGCTTTACCGGCTCTGCTTATGAAGGCCGCGATTTTGCGGAATATTTTCATCGGCAAGGGTATGCGGTATGGGTTCCCCTGCTCCCCGGGCACGGCACGGCCCCGGAAGATTTGGAATCCGTGCAATTCCGGGAATGGATTGCGGCTGTGGAATATTATTACCGGCAGATGACGGATCGCTACCGAACCGTCTATGTCTGCGGGCAATCTATGGGCGGCGCACTGGCCTTGCATCTTGCGGCAACTTTTCCACTAAAGGCGGTGATTACCCTTGCCGGGGCTATCATTCTGAAAGACTGGCGTTTAAAGCTTTTACCGGTTGCCAAACATGTAATCCGCTATCAATTTAAATCCAAGGGGGCGGATATTCGCGACAAAGAGGCCAAGTCCCGCAGCGCCGCTTATCACAAATACCCGATTTCCAGTCTTATGCAGTTTTTACAGTTGCTGGAGCATGTGCGAGCAGAATTGCCCCGAATAACCAGTCCCTGTTTGCTGGTGCATTCCCGGCGGGATCACACGGTTACTTTTGATAATTTAGCATATATTTCCAGCCGTATTTCATCATCAAATTGCCAAACGATGGAGTTAAGCGATTCTTACCACGTTATCAGTGTGGATGTCGACCGGGAAAAGATTTTCCGGCGTATTGAATCATTTATAGCCGACCTGGGATAATCGCCGTTATTCATCCTGAGACCGGGAAGTGTTCAAATCCGGGCTATGTCAACAGTAAAAAACCGGGAGAATTGCTACAACCCACAAAAAATAAAGGGTTTGAAGTTTTCAATTTCAAATTGCGTTTGACATTTCCGCTTGTTTTTATTAAACTTTTCCGTTTTGGAGGCTCTTTGTACGTCTGCAAATATTAAGCTGAATTTACATTAAGAAATTGGAGGAGACATGGCGACGCAACGCTATCATGGTTCGATCATCTTGAAACTGCTTATTGTTCTAAGTTTGGCGGTTCTGGTTGCGGTCATTTATATCCCCGGAGAAATCTGGAAAGAAGAAGAATACTGGAAGACCACCAGTCGCAATAATATGAATTCGATTTTTGAGGCGGAGAGTTTTTATTACAGCAAAAACAAACTATATGTACCGGCGGACTCTCTGGAAAAATTGGTTCAGTATATTCGCAATGACAGCACCCTGCAAAGCAAACAGCGAATCGGCGTGCTGACACACTTAGTTTATGATTCACTTTCTCAAATCCTGAATGTGCCGCTGCTGAACGCCATCCTTCCTATTTCCCAGTCGTTGGAGGAGATTAAAGGCGATCTGGAGTTTAACACCCGTTATTTTCAAAAATATGATTATATTATGGCTCAAAAGCAGGAGATTGAAGCTGATTTGCCCAAGTTTAACAACAGCATCAATTTCCCCAATTTCTGCGCAATCAAAATCTATGCAGACTCCCTGAACATGCTCCGCGACCGAATTAGCGATTATGAATTGCAATTTACGGCCCAGTTAGCGCGCCGCTATGTGGATTCCATCATGGTTTATGCTCCCGGGATGGAAAAAGAGGTTGTGTATAATTTCTGGAAAGGGGAACATCAGAAAATCAGCAAACTGGTTGCCGATGTTAAAAAAACGGATATTATGCTGGTCTCCAGCGTGGCGGACCGCCTGAAGAAGTTTGTTGATCGCATCAACAATGCTTTTATGGAACTGCAAAAGGTTAATGTGCAAGAAAGCATTCCGATGTTGCGGGCCCGGGAAGAAGGCATCGAAAAAGTGTATGAAACCTTTCTGGAGCCGGAAAACTTTTTGATTACCAAAGAAAATGGGTTGATGCAACTGAGCGAAGTCGATTCCATTCTGATCAAATTTAATGAAAGCAACTTTATGTGCCCGGACACCTTCGACGGCCCGCAATTTTATATTATTGCCTACAAGCCCGGCAACTCCAACCTGGTGGTGGAATCACCGAACTTGCTGGGTTTCTTCCAGAACGAGTTGCAGAATGCGGTCGCCCCGATTCGGAATTTATCCACCTTTCCGGCCATGGAGCGCTTGCAAAAAGCCCTGGATAGCACGGCTGTGATTATGGACCAGGCCAAGAGCGAGTATCGCCTGGCGCGCTATTCAACGGATCTTTTGCTAAACATGAAAGAACTTATTGCCGAAATGAAAGATATTACCAGCGTAAGATTTTATCGTTATAACCAGGAAATGAAAACGCTTATTGATACGGTGCAAACCGAACGCCGCCTCTCGGTGCTGAAACCGATGATTGAAGAGCTTCTCAACCCGATGGACACCCTGGCCGCGCATATCGAAAAGCGCGACCTGGATGATTTGGAAGAACGAATTGCCTATTACGATAAGAAAGTAAAGGCGTTAGACTCGCTGATGACCGAGACCGTGCCCAGCCGGGTTCGCCGAAAAATTGCTCCTTTCGAGGAAACTTTTTCGGCGGTTCGCACCGCTTTTGAAGAGATGAAAAATGCCGTGCAGCCTGCCGAGGGAGCAAAAATTCGTGAGGCGGCCCGGGGGGTGGAAAAAGCCCTGACTCACGTATTGAACGGTTATTATGAGCCCGTCTATTTAGTGTTCTCGAAAAAGCATATCAATCACGGCTATATCGAGAACGGAACCAAAAGCTGGGAGCAGTAACCGTAATTATGGCTGAACGGATCAATAGCATAAGCTTTCATGACAACTATTTATGTTGGGCGGAGCTGGAAGTAAACAGCAGCCAACACATCAACCTGGTAAGGGTAGCGGAATCCCCGTTGCCCTTTACTCTTAATTATAATACGCTTAAAACCGGCGGCAGCGCCGGCCAGGCGGCCCAGTTGTTGGGGGAGCTGGCCGAGGAACACCGCTTCTCGGCGGAAGAAAGCCGCTTTCTCCTCTCGGCCCGCTTCGGGTTAATCAAAAAAATTATGCTTGATAATACCCTCTCCTCAGTCCCCTTGCGGGATTTAATTCGCTATGAAATGCAGGAAACGCTCACCAGCGCTGCCGAAGAGTTTATCTTTTACCAGCCCGATTACCGGCGGGAATGGAACGCCGCCCCGAACGCGCTGACCATCGCATTTCGCAAGGACGTCTACAACTTCTTTGTCCTGGTTGGCAAAAAAGCTAATCTGAATGTGACCGAAATGAATTTAAACTGCTTTGCCCTCGATGAACTGGTGCGCCGGCTTTTCCCGAATTTGATCGGGCAGGTGCTGCTGGTAAATTTCACCGACCATGGGTTTGAACTGAATATCAGCGATGAAAAAGGATTCTTGGATTATCGGTTCCATCCTTACAGCAAATCGTTGGAGAGCATCGAATCAATCGATGAGGCAGAGGTGTGTGAGTCGTTCGGAAAGATGATCTCCAGCCTGCTCCACCCGGAAGCTGTGGATCATTCCTTGTATTCAATCTCGCATTTATTTGTTTTTGGGGCCGCTTTTAAGCCCGGCTGGCTGGAAAAGCTGCAACCTTATTCCGAGACGCCGATAAAAATCTTAGATCCATTTGAAAGTAGCGAGTGGCAAATTGGGTGCGAAGACGCCATTCTGAGAAGTTTGGGAGCATCCCGTTTTGTTGAAGTGCTGGCAAACGTATTTTAGAAGCCGGCGGAGGGCAGGACTATGTTAAAAGTAAATTTGATGAATCTTCCTGATGACGAGGATCAACCCAAGAAACCGGAACAAAATATTCCGGAGGTTCCCACCGTCACAGACCGGAAAAAGATGGATTTTTCCTTTTTCGACCCGGATGAAGAGCCGGTAGCGGAGACAATCACGGAAACGCCGGCGTCGCCGCCCGAAGAACCGCTCCGCCAGGAAGAAAATCCTTTTAGTGTTGCCGAGGAAGACCTGTCGGAGGAGGAGCCGGATTATGACTCGGCTTTTCCCAAAACCCGTCTGTTTGTTTTTATCGGTATTGGGGTTGTTCTTATCCTGGGGGCCTTGTTTTTAATCTATAAGCTTTACCGTCCCGGAACAACCGAAGCGCCGGCAGCCGGGCAAAATATTGAGAGGCCCGCCTCCACCGGGGAAAACCTGACCACCCCCCCGCCCCCGGCCATACCGCCGGCGTTACAGTCGCGCTATCGCCAGAATATGGCTCGGAATACCGAGGGCCTGCGCTTTACCCGGGGGTTTTTGAACAGCGGCGCAAAAAATACCGACCACACCCTAATCGTCTATACTTCCGATCAAATTCTGACCAGCGTGCTGGCCAATTCCCGGGATGACATCGCCCGCTATCGCCAGGCGGTCAAAAGCCGCTTTCCCAATCTGCAGCTCAACATCGAGACGGTTGAAGACAAATTTGTCAACGGCCGGAAAAAGCTCCTGGCCGGGTTTAGTATTCCCATAAAACCGGGCCGCGGGGGCTCTGCCCCGGTTCCTTCTGCTTCTCCATTGACCTTTCAGGAGTTTCAGTCCCAGCTGCGCGCTTTGCAGAAAAAATATGGGATTAAGACCGCCTATCGCAAAGTCGGGGAACGACGCCGCGAGCGGAGTCTGAACATAACCTATTTTTACACAACCTTAACCGGCAGCCGCACCGCCATCATGAATTTTCTTAAGGAAGTAACCCAGCGGTTTCCGGGTATGAAGATTAATAAACTTTCTATTTACCCCAACGGAGCAACCTCACTTTCCCAGGGGCGCGTAAACGCCCGCCTGGAAATATCCTACTTCGCTCCTCAGTCTTAGGATTTTTATGCGAATTCATTCCGGTAAGTACAAAGGAAAGCAACTCCAGTCTGCCAAAGACCTCTCCATTCGTCCCACGACGAGTAAGATTAAGGAATATATTTTTGACCTGTTGGACGACGCCGTAATCGACGCCCGGGTATTGGACCTCTTTTGCGGCAGCGGCAGCCTGGGGATGGAAGCGCTGAGCCGGGGCGCCGGCGAGGTCGTTTTTGTCGATAACGCGGCTTCCTCCCTGCGAGTGCTGCGGAAAAACATCAACCAGGTTAAACCGGTGGAACCGTTCCGAATTGTGCGCAAAGATTGCCTGGGATTTTTAAAAGGCAACGCCCACCCCTTCGACTTGATCTTCGCCGACCCGCCTTTTAAATGGGGCGATTTCGGACCGCTCTTCGAGCGCATTTTTAAACCGGAGAACCTGGCCGACTACGGCATTTTTGTGCTGGAAAGCGAAAAATCGCACCAGGTGAACTGGGAGAGCGATCTGTTCGAGGTGCTCCGCCAAAAAACCTTTGACCGCAGCGTCATCACCTTCTTAAGCCGGAAAACAGACGAATGAAAACCGCTATCTACCCGGGCACCTTTGACCCGATCACCTATGGCCATCTGGACATAATCGAGCGGGCCTCCCGCCTGTTTGATAAGATTATCATCACCGTGGCTCAGAATCCCACCAAATCGCCCTTGCTAAGCGCTGAGGAGCGGGTGGAGTTGATCCGCAAAGTGCTGGTGGATGTCGATGTCGATGCTACGCTGATTGTGGAACCGTTCGAAGGCCTGATTGTTGATTTTGCCCGGAAACGTAAAGCCGATGCGATTATACGCGGCTTGCGGGCTATCTCGGATTTTGAATACGAATTGCAAATGGCCCTGGTGAATCGCCGCCTCTACCCCAAAGTCTCTACCGTCTTTCTGATGCCCCACGAGAAATACACCTACCTGAACTCCTCGATCGTCAAAGAAGTGGCCTCCTTTGGCGGCGACATCGAAAATTTTGTCCCCCCCCTGGTACGGGAAACCATCGAGAATATCTATAAACAAAAGCGGAAAAAACGGTGAGGATGTTCGGCCCTCTTCTCAGTAGATATGTGGTGAAAATGCCATCTTTATCCGCCGGTATACTGCACGGTTTTAAATTCGTTGGTCATCCCAGCTCTCCTTCCCTGCACCGCGGAAAACCTTAAACTTTACAGATCAACAAGCATTGCGGGGGTACACCGCCCTTGTCATGGAAACGCTTCCCGGTGGTATATGCTTTCCCAGTACGGATAACTTTCTTGACGAATGGATTAAACAAGACATCCAACCCTTGCCGTCGTGCGCTTTCCCGGCAGATTTTCATCTTGATTTTTGCCTGGGTGAACCATAAACTGAGAAATGGAAACTACGGTAAGAGCTAAGTAATCTTTTTATGAAGAGAAAGGCCATGAAAATCTCCAATCCAGGCTCCTCTCCCCAGGGAGGTATGGATATCAGGCAGTTTGTTGAAAAGCTATCCATTAAAGAGTTATTGGAATTGGAAGAGCTTATTTTACGAGTTATCAAAAAAAAGATAGAGTCGGAAAACGGGGGACGATTAAGCCAAAAAGAACAGGACGGCTGGAAAGAGGATTTCTTAAACATCTCTGTATGGTCGCATCTTGATAACACAAACGAGGTGAAGGTTTCCGCATGGAAGATCGAAGAATTGTCGCGGACACTTCGGTACTTATTGAGTTTTTAAGAAAGAGAAATAGAAAAAATCACTCCTTTGGCAGTTAAAAGAGAATAATTACTCGATAGTCATTTCAGCAATTACCATTTTCGAGCTGTATGCGGGAGCGGAAACGGAACAGCATTATGACGATTTGGTGAAGTTGTTGAAATAGTTAGAAGTTGTCAGTTTTACCGAAGAAATAGCAAGGAATTCAGGAAAAATTTACCGGGAATTAAAGAAGAAAAATAGCATCATAGAATTTAGAGATATATTTATAGGGGCAATGGCAATCGAGTTTGATTTGCCTTTAGCCCCTTTCGGGGTCTTATTCGACTCCCGGCCGGCCGGGATTGTCGATTTACTCTGTCGAAGACACCCCGGCCGGCCGGGGACCGAAGTGTGCGAAAGCACTTAGCCCCTTTCGGGGTCTTAATCAACAATCTTTTGTCGATTTTGTTCTGTCGAAGACAGCTTACTTTTGCACCGAAGTGTGCGAAAGCACTTAGTAACTCTTAACGAAAAGCATTTCAAAAGAATAGAAAAATTGAAATTGCTGAAAATAGAGAGCAGATAAACTGACGGTTCGGTTATTTTTTGGCCGGTTTTCGAAAATCTTGGTGATTTCCTATTCAGAAGTTCTCGTTTGGGGAAAATTCATGCTTGGCCACAGTTTCATACACAGAACCTTTGGTTTTACGTGGAAATCAATCGAGGACTCTCCAACTGGTAAGTTTCCGGATG
>JAJRYW010000349.1 GCA_024275555.1 Calditrichota bacterium
GCCAGACCCCAGGGCGGCCCCAACAACACCTGGGGCTACGGAAAAATTGATGCACTGGCCGCCATGCAGAATGTGCTTACCGGGATTGATGACCGGGATGAGCCCCTGCTTCAGAAGTTTGAGCTGGCGCAGAACTACCCCAACCCCTTTAATCCTTCTACCACCGTGGAGTTCGGGATCGCGAGTTCCCAATGGGTGCAGTTGACCATCTTTGATCAGTTGGGCAAAAAGGTAAAAACGCTTCTGAATAAAAAAGTCTCTGCCGGTCATCATTCCCTGCAATGGGACGGCCGGGACAGCGCCGGGCAGCCGGCAGCAAGCGGCGTATATTTTTATCGCCTCCGGGCCGGAGAGTTTCAGCAAACCCGCAAAATGCTGCTGATGCGCTAAAAAATTGTATTGTCGTGACAAGGGGGTCACACAACAGAAAAAGGCCGGCGCTGTGAAAGCGTCGGCCTTTTTCATTTTGAGCTTGTCCGAAAATTTCCGGCCGGGAGTATTTTTTATTTGTTTGCCGGGGGAGTGAAGTTATAGGCAAACCCCACCAGGGGGAAGAAAGGAAATCCCTTCGTATCCGCACCAAGGGGATAAACCAGGGCAATGTCCGCTGCCAGATGCTCGCCAAAGAAACGTACTCCAAACGAGGTAAAATCAACATCGCTGTCCGGGATAAACCAGTTTTCGCTGAGCAGTTTCATCGCCGGGGATATGCGCAGTTCTCCCCCCATGTAGATGATCGGCTTGTCGGCAAAATCATCTCCAGAGAACCCCCAGCCAAGTCCGAAGGAAAGCGAGGAGTTTGAACTTCCGAAACTGCTCACCCCGTAAGCGATCCCGGCGTCCTCTTCATTATCCGGCAACGCCAGGTAGAGCACGCCCCCGGAAAGGCTGAATTCTTCGGTGGAAACCGGCGTAATTTTGGGGGCCAGGTAAACGAGCTGACTGGAAACGCCGGGAATCAGCGAGACGCCGCCCCCAATTGCTATAAAGTCGGTTACACCCACGGCCGCGAAGGGGAAAAAGATTTGAATGACTGAAAAATAACCCTGACCTGCTTTGAGCGGCCGCGCCGTCGGCCCGAAAAACAGGCGAGTGCTGTTGGGGTCGTCTCTCCAGAAACGCCCCTGAATCATCTTGCCGGAGAGTTGCTCCCGTTTGCGGATTTGCCTTTTCTCTACTTCCAGCGTCATCCCGGAAAGCGTGACAAATTGTATCGTTCCGGCGTCTTCCTGCACAACGTAGCCAACCAGCACCGTACCCTCTTCCAGTGTAATTCGCTCGACGGTGGAATCCCGGGCAGCAGCAGACGGTTGCCCAAACAGCGGGGTAACCAGGAAAAGAGCCAGCAGCCCCGCCCACCAGGAACCCGGTTGGGAAAACAGGTTTTGTTTCCCTCTATTGAAGTTCATCGCAACACCCCCTTTTTACACATACAGCTTGGTTTTTATACTACAAGTGCGCCAAACATGGTCCGGGCGCCGGAATCCCGGTATAAGCCCGGTTTTTCGGGCAGGCCTGGGGGGAGGACCGGGGTTTCCGGTGGCAGCTTCGGATTGTTTTGACGAGGATTCGTCAATTTTGTCTTCGTCCTTCATCTCACCGGCAGGAAATCCCGGGGACACTCCTTTCGGCGCTCATTCGCGGGGCCGCAGAAAAAAGTCTAACTGCACCCGCACTTTTTCGTTCATCGAGACAAACAGAAAGCGGGGTTTTTTAATCCCGAAGTCGCGGATATTAACCGGAAAAGCGGCCAGGACCCGGATATTCCTGTCGGTCGTAATCAGCTTTGCTTTTATGTTCAGCGGCTGTGTGATTCCGTGGATGGTTAAGCGTCCCCGGACTTGCACCCGGGTAAGGCTGTCACTGATGACGCTATCGGGCGAAAAGACGCCTTCGAAAACCGCCACAGGAAACTTGCCGGTTTCCAGGTATTTTTCGCGCATGTGTTTATTGCGTTTGCCGCTGCCGGTGTCAAGGCTGCCCAGGTCAACTTCCAGGTAGACCCGGTTAGAGCGGGAATCCTGCCGGTTCCACTCCACCGTTCCGTAAACCCGGCCGGTTGTTCCCGTAAAAGCGCCCAGGGTGGCTTTGGCAAAAAATGTTACCCGGTTCGCGGCGGTGGAATCGACCGTGTAGTCGCCGGCGGTTGCCCGGGAGAATATGAGCATACCACAAAACAGCAGCGGTAAAATTTTCATGATTACACCCCTGTTTTTCTGATTGCAAGAATATACACTGCTTTCTGCGCGGATTTTGAGGGAATCTTTTTTCTCCCGCCTGCTTCTCCCGGCGCCGGCGCCCTGCGCTGAATTCTTGTTAGTGGTTTTGATTTACGAGCTGCGATTTACGAGGGAATTGTATCCGCACTAAAACTTTATTAAACTGTGTTTTCCCATATTTCCATGACGGTCAACAAACCTGATCCGCGAGGGGGTTCCGTGAACACATCGAAAAAGATGATTGAATTATCCGACCGCTTTGAGGCCAACCTTTCCGCCTACAAAAGCGGGCAGTATAACGAGACCCGGGGGCGCCGGGAGCAGGTTATGTTCATTCGTCGCTGTGACGACTGATTTCCGATTACATCCCGAATGGAGACGGAAACGATACAGTTTGAAAATTTCCCGAAGGGAAAACCGATCATAGCCGCCGATGTAAATCGGGGGTAAGAAATAAACAACAGAGTCCCGTGGGGGACGATTGAAAAAAGGCCACAATAACCGCCCTACAACAAACCGGAGAAAGGAGAACATTATGGCACACTCCTATATCTGTGTTTACATTCATTATGTCTTCAGCACCAAAAACCGTCAAAAATTTATTACGCCGGAGTTGGAAAAACGCCTTTGGGCATACATGGGAGGGATAGCCCGGGAAAATAAAATGAAAGCACTGGCGATTGGAGGTGTAGAAGATCATGCCCATGTTCTTTTATCACTGCCTTCAACCTTGTCAATTGCGAAAGCCATCCAACTCATCAAAGGCGGTTCCTCCACCTGGGTGAGCAAAACATTTTCGGAGTTCAAGGATTTTGAATGGCAGGAAGGATATGGCGCTTTCAGCGTTAGCATTTCGCATATAGAGCAAACCATCGCTTATATTAGCAACCAGAAAGAGCATCACAAGAAACGCACTTTCCGGGAGGAATACCTGGCATTATTAAAAAAACACGGCATTCAATATGATGAGAGATATGTCTGGGGGTAGTAGAGCTCAACCGTCCCTACGGGACTTCTGGTGGTGGGTCGGCTTTTTGGTCCCGCCAATAATTTGGCGGGCTATGTTCATTCGTCGCTGCCGCGACTGGCTCGTTTTTGCAATAATCACCTTCCGAACCAAATCGCCGCCGCCGACCGCCGGATAGACCCGTTGGTGTACGACCTCTACGGGCTGACC
>JAJRYW010000350.1 GCA_024275555.1 Calditrichota bacterium
CTCGATGATGGTTTTATCCACATCATTGCGATCGATCAGCGAGGGCATGGTTTCCAGGGAAAGGTCGTCTTCATTACCAAGCTCCAGCCAGGTGTTTTGCCGGAGCGGAACGGCCAGCATCCCAAAGACAAACTGCTGAACATGCAGTTGTTCCAGGATGCGGGCAATAGCAGGATTGTTGACCTTGCGGGGATTGGAAAAAAAATGCACCGGGTGATCCCGGAACAGGTCTAAAAACACCGGCATCTCGTAGGGCAGGGTTAGTTTTTGCCACAGCTCCCGGTCCACCCCGTGGGCGTAACCGACTTCCAGGCGCATCAAATCGTGGTTGATATTCAAAAATGCGCAGCGCTGAAATTGCAGTTTGGAGCAAACTTCTTCCACCAGCACCGCTTTCAGTTCGTTGGTCGACTGGCACATTTGCAGATTATGGAGCACTTCTAACAGCATTTCCAGTTTTTTGGAGTAGGTTCGGAGTTGCTGGCCCCGTTTGTTAAGGAGTTGGTTGGCCGATTGGAGTTGCTGAATTTTGATGGTCAGGTGGTCGACCAGGGCTTCCTGAAAGCGCTGCTGCACGCCCGCTTTGCGATGCTCTTCAATCAATTCGCGCTTGCCTTCCAGAAACTCCCGGATTCGCTGTTCAAACCGGTTAATGTCAATCGGCTTGGAAAGAAACCCGTCGCAACCGGAGACCAGGGAGATGTCGCGCGTGTGCGGATCTTTGGCCCCGGTCAGGGCGATGATAACCGTCTGCTTCAGTTCCGGCAGGCTCTTTATTTTGACCGCTAATTCTGTCCCGGAAATATCGGGAAGATTGAGGTCCATAATGATGAGCATTGGCAGTACGGCCCGCGCCAGTTGCAATCCTTCCAGGCCGGTGGCCGCCTCGTACAACTGAAAGGGAGGATGATCCAAAATCTTCCCGACCAGGATTCGGGAAGCCTTGTCATCCTCGATGTGCAGTACTCTTATGGTTTCCTTATTTCCCATAAGCTTTCTGTTGTTTAGAGTCGACGAGATGTACCTGGCTGTAAATATATTCGCAAAGGCCCAACGAGCGGTAATGGATTTATTTTTTTCTCATTCAAAAGCGCGCTTTTTTCTTTATATTGAAAACTGGACTGACCAGCAGGAGTATGATGAAAACAAATGATAAATACGGTGATCTATTAACCGGCTCTATTCTTAAGCATGTATTTCGGCTGGCGACGCCGATGATTATCGCCTTTATTTTTGTAACCGGTTATCACTTTGTCGACCGGATTTTTGTCAGCCGCCTGGGGGACCTTGCTACCGCTGCAATTGGGATGGCCTTTATTGTTCAGATGGTGATTATTTCCATTGGCGTGGGCATTGGCAGCGGTATAAACTCCTTTATTGCCCGCAATTTAGGTGCGGATAAAAAAGAGGACGCCGAGAACACCGCCCTTCATGCCATTTTGATTGCGCTGGTGGTTGGGTCCGCTTTTGCCGTTATCGGTCTGTTGCTGCAACGTCCCCTGTTTCGCATGTTAGGCGCCGAGGGGGAACTGCTGGAACTGATCGTTGCTTATTTGACCATCATTCTGCTGTTCACACCCATCAACATGATGGCCATGCTCTCCAACAGCATTTTTCAGGGCTGGGGAGACACCATGTCGCCCATGAAGTTCATGATGATCGGCAACCTGATCAACCTGGGGCTGGACCCGTTACTTATTTTTGGCATCGGCCCTTTCCCGGAACTGGGCATCGCCGGAGCCGCTTACGCGACCGGAATTGCCAGAACCCTGGCGGTATTATATGTGCTCTTCAAAATTTTTGTGCAGAAGCAGCCCACCCGTCTCTCCTTTTCCGGATTTCAGTATTCGCCGAAAATCATCACCGGTATTTTCCAGGTGGGGCTGCCCTCGTCGCTCAGCCAGATTTTGACCAGCATTGCTATGGGGGCCATCTTTTTTATTCTCAATCCC
>JAJRYW010000351.1 GCA_024275555.1 Calditrichota bacterium
ATACGGGATGGTTTTTTCTTAACAGTGATAAAAATGGCTTTTTCGTCGGAGGTTTCAGCGTGATAAGCGTGTCTAACGACGTTGGCGCTAACCTCGTCGACGGCCAGTTCAATTTGGTAGATATCATCCTCGCTAAAGCCCATATTGGCGGCAATTCCGGAAATAAATTTGCGGATAATATCCAGGTTCTCCGAGACTGCCGGCAACTTAAGCCGGTAGAGATTGTCCTTCGATGAGAGCGTCTTGGTCTTCTTACCGGTCATCATTTATCCTTTTTGACTAACAAACTTGCTCACCGCTTCATCGGCGTCCTCATAAAACTCGTAGAGACTCGGGAACCCCAGTAAATCGAAAACCTTGTAAACCCGGGGCGCCACCTGGGCCAGTTTAATGTCGCCCTGGTGCTCCCGTACTTCTTCGATAAATCCCATAAAAACTCCTAATCCCGCGGAACTGATATACTGCAAATTTTGAAGACTTACGACAATTTTATAACGTCCCTCCCGGAGCAGTTTAGTAAGTGCGGTTTCAAATTCCGGGGCAGTATGGGCATCCAAATAGCCGTTAAGTTTAAGAATCGATACTTCACCGTTATCAGCCCGGGCAACTTCGAAGTTTGCCATTCTTGCCTCCTTAAGTGCTCTGGTTTCTTTACGTGTTTTTAACTCAGATGTTGTTTGTCTTGTAAGATTGTATCGGTGTAAAAGAATATACTATAATTTCCTATTATATTAAAGAACCATTGTGATTCAAAATACTATTCACGAAGAATTTTCGGCCTGATAAAACTTGATCAGCAGAAAAGTCAGATCGTCATGCAGCGGGGTGGCGCCGATAAAATCCGTGACGGTTTCTAAAATTTGCTCTTTAATCAGGCGGATATCATCCCGGGAACAATTATCCATCAGGGATTGCAGGCGGGTATCTCCAAATTCTTCTCCGGTGGAATTGCGCGCTTCTACCAGGCCGTCGGTATAGAGGAGCAGCGCGTCTCCCGGTTTAACCGACAGTTTCGCCATTTGAGTAATTTGGTTGAAGACTGCTCCGCTATCCAGTCCGATTCCCAGGCCCGGCGGTTGCAGGTATTCGGACTTCTGGCTGCCGGCCGGGCAATACAGGATGGGATTATGGCCTGCCCGGACAAACTGGAACTCCTGTTGTTCCGGAAGGTATTTCCCGACCACGGCGGTCAGGAAAAGCTGTTTTTCCACGCTGGCGTAAAAGATTTGGTTGGCCCGGCAAATTAACTCCATGGGGTCTTTGGTGGTCTGCGCCAGGGTCTGGATGACCCCTTTAAACTCTGCCATGTAAAAGGCGGCCGAGGTGCCTTTTCCGGAGACGTCGCCCACAATCATCCCCGGTTGACCATCGGCAAATTGAAAGAAATCGTAATAATCGCCGCCAACCTCGTAGGCGGTCAAAAAGAAGCTGTCGATATCCATGCCGCTGATTTGGGGCATGGTTTGGGGCATCAGCTTTAGTTGCACCTCGCGCGCTACCTTCAACTCTTGCTCCAGGCGTTCCCGCTCCAGGGATTCCGCCCAGAGCCGGCTGTTTTCCAGAACAATAGCAGCTTGATTGGCAAAGCCTTCCAGCAGGGAGATGTCGTCAATATCAAATCCGTAGGGTTGGAATTTGGTGGCGTAGATGATGCCCATGAGCTGATCCCGGCTGGAATAGAGCGGCGCAGCCAATAAGGTGCGGGCGTCTTTCTTCCACTGGGCCAGGTCAGACAGGCTTTTGTTCTGATAAACATCATTAACCAAAATCGGGCCTTTGTGATTGACCAATTGCTGGTTGAAACCGCGAAGCTGATCAAAGGGGTTATTGATTATTTGCGTCTGGGTTAAATTTATATGGGAAACAACCTTGAGTTTCTTCTCCTCGGGAAGATAAAGTTCCAGCCAGGTCGATTGACTTTCCAACACCTGCCCGGTCAACTGGGTAATAAGCTGAGTCAGTTTCTGGGAGTTCAGTTCCTGATTAAGCTGGCGGGCAAAGTTGTTGAGAGAGTGGGATTCTTTAAGCTTGCGGTCCACGGCTTTGGCCGTGGGCAGGTGCAGCAGCAGGGTGAAAATAGCAATACTCCCGTAAACCAGTAAAAACAGCCAACTGATATCGGTAAAATTACTGGCCGCCACGGAATACGAGGAGATATGCTCCCCGTAAACGGCGTCCTTCAGCGCGGCGATCTGGGCAAGGACTACCAGGCCGATTGCAAAGTAGGTAAACTTCTGCTTTCGGGGCAGGTAGGTGATCCAGTCATTACGCAAGGCCAGCAGAAAGGTGATGATGGTGATCGACCAGATCAAAATTGTGGAATCCAGGCCGGTTTCCCCGGTTTGAAAACTCAGCGCCCCAAACTCCAGCGGCGATCCCTGCACAAACACATAAAGTGTGCTGATGATCAACAGGGCAAAGAAGAGGTTGAAATACAGTTTGGTGGTTCTGCGCTGCTTATAAAAAATCAACTCGCGGCTGATGAACAGCAGCGGCATCAGGGTCAGGAAAGAGATCCAGCCGATCAAGTTAAAATAAAACACATAGAGCAGCACCCCGCTGGCATTTGTGGGAGGAGTTGAAGCGGTGATGTATTCGGGCAGTATTAATTTCAGCGCAAAGGTGATGATAAAATTAGCAGCCAAAATTAAGGTGAACCGTCCCAGTTTCTGGGCCAGGGTAAGATCGCTGATTAAAAAGCGCCGTTTTACCAGGATAAAACAGCCGGCCGCCAGCAACAGCACTAAAAATTCTTTGAGTCCTTTGAACGAAATGGCAAAGAGACCGACATCAATGCCCAGGTTGAACTGGGAGGTGAGATAGAGGAATACATCGATTACAAAAGCTGCGCCCGCCAATAAAGGCAAGAACACATAAAGAAGTTTAAGTGAGATTTTTTGCATTATTCGCAGTTACTCAGGTTCCCGGTTTTTACCAGGGCATGGCCCGGGCAAAAAAGTCCGGATTCCGGGTTTAGTGAACAGAGCATTCCCTCTTCGGGAAAGTTCGGCTTCGCGATTCGGTGAAACGGAACGGAATAGAACCTTCTTTGACCGGGAATCCGGTCAATTAAATCGCCGGGAATACACCAAAAACAATTTCGATATAGTTGGAAAACGTTCTGTCATTTTGTACTTTTTGGCCTGTACGGCCAAGCCTCAATATATTCAATTAAATGTATAACGATCTTGGGGCAAAACTTCTTTACATCCCCCTCAATCCCCCTTCAAAGCGGGAGGCAAGAGAGTTCCCCCCTTCGAAGGGGGGTCGGGGGGATGTCATTGAAAACCAAACGTAAGCGCCCCAAAATTGTTATACACTCTATTCAATTCCTGATTTACGGATGAACCGGGAATAAGTTTTCATCGGAAATCTTAAGGAGCGAGCCCCCGCTCTGCCTTGTCTCCACTATTCAATAAACACCCGCACCGGCCGGTAGATATACTTTTTGCCCTGGGCGTTTCTCGCTGCGCTGATCAGGCGGCCGTCCGGCCCGAAAAGATACAGAATATTCTCTGTTAGATCAACCACGGTAATAGAACCGTCATAGGGATTCACGGCCAGGTCGCTCACAAAACTGAATTGTTGCCCCTGTAAAGCGCCTTGATCATCCCCGTCGAGGGAAAGTTGCACGGCGATATCATCCCTGTCGGGATTTTGCCGGGCCGCCCAGAGACGGTTCCCGAGTGAATCGGCGCGCAGCAGGTAGTAGGGGTCGCTCAGCCGGAGCGTATCGGCCTGGTTTTCCTCCCAGCGATAGATTCGGGAGTAGCCTTCCTCCGTATTTGCCGCCAGGATAAATACCCGGTTTCCAAGCGCGTCCATGTCCTGGCCGTCTAAATCCGTTGGGAAGAATAAACTGTAGAGCAAATTACCGTTTGGATGGGCCGGGTAGATTCGAAAAGCGCGCCGGGACAGCACCATCAACCGGGCCGGGTTGGGCAGGAAGGATATCTTGAGGTACTGTTCGCTCTCCGGCAACGGCCGTTCTCCGGAGAGATTGCCGTTCGGGTCGAAAAAGAAAATGCGCCCGGCCTCGCTGTCCAGCACAAATAGGGTGCCGGTGAGGGGGCGCCGGCAAATATCTACCGGGGCGCTGAATTAGTCGACCCGTAGAAA
>JAJRYW010000015.1 GCA_024275555.1 Calditrichota bacterium
ATCCTCCTTAATATTTTTTTGTTACTATTCAGCTATATATTTTTTGACAGGATGAACCGCCCCGGCTGACCGGGGCTGTTCATCTTAATTCTTAGAACACACTGTAACAAATGTTTGGGTTTGTGTATTTAAACCCATTTTTCTAAACTCATTAACTAAGTGCTTTCGCATACTTCGGTGCAAAAGTAAGCTGTCTTCGACAGAGTAAAGCGACAATCCCGGCCGGGAGTCGAATAAGACCCCGAAAGGGGCTAAATCGATGACGCGATTAAAGATTCCCGCGCCGTGCCTGTTCCCGTTCAATCGATTCGAACAACGCCTTAAAATTCCCTTTGCCAAAACCGGAACACCCTTTGCGCTGAATCACCTCGAAAAACAAGGTCGGGCGATCCTGCACCGGCTTGGTGAAAATCTGAAGCAGGTAGCCGTGTTCATCGGAATCGACCAGGATGCCGTACTCGGCTAAGATGTCCAGGTTTTCATCGATGTTGCCCACCCGTTCGAGCAAGTCTTCATAATAGCTTGGGGGCGTCTCCAGGAACTCCACCCCGTTTTCCCGGAGTATCCCCACGCTGCGGATAATGTCTTTAGTATCCAGGGCAATGTGCTGCACTCCCGGCCCGGTATAGTACTCCACAAACTCCTGGATTTGGGATTTCTTCATCCCCTGGGCCGGCCGGTTTATAGGCATCTTGATCCGCTCATTGTCGTTGGCAACCACAATGGAGCGCAGAGAACTGTATTCGGTGGAGACGTCTTTATCATCCACGGTCCAGAAGCGATGAAATCCGAGCACATTTTCATACCACCGGGCTATTTTTTCCATCTCGCCTTCCGGCTGGTTGCCCACAAAGTGGTCGACAAAATTCAGACCCACCGGGCGGGTTTTGAGGCGCGACCGGTAAGGTACAAAACCGGGCAAAAAGGCGCCCTGGTAATCATCGCGCTGAACAAAGGTGTGCAGTGTGTCTCCGTAGGTGTGGATGCTGGCCATAACCACCGACCCGTGCTCGTCTTCGTACGTGGTCGGGGCAAGGTGGGAGATGGCCCCGCGCCCGGTGGTATATTCCCAGGCGGCCCGGGCGTCGTCCACCCAAAAAGCCACATCCCGGACGCCGTCGCCGTGCAGCATCAGGTGGGTGTTTAAGGCCGAGTTGGCTTTGTAGGGAGAGGTGAAAACAAAGCGGATTTTATTCTGTTGCAGCACATAAGTCGCTTTTTCCCGGTCGCCGGTTTCCAGGCCCCGGTAAGCCGCCGGCTCGAATCCATAGACGGTTTGATAATAGTGCGCCGCTTGCCTGGCATTGCCGACAATGAAGCGCACATGATCCGTTCCCATAATTTTAAACGGGGGTGTCATGCTATTTTCCTCCTGTAAATTTTTTTCAGTTGAATCGGTTAAGAGATTATTGAAAATATGGATTTGTGTTGCGGGTATTTTTCAAAACCTGTCGATGTCTCAAAGCCGGGCAAACTCCCCCCTCAATCCCCGCTACGCGGAGGGGTGGGGGCAAATTCTACCGGATGACAATCGTGCTACACAAATACGAAAATATAAATCCGGAGTGCGAACCCGGGAATTTCTCGGACAGCCAAATTGCTAAAACAGGAATCGGGTCCTCTGACCGGGGATTGCAAACTCATATTTAAGATAATCACAGGTGGAAAGAAAACTCAATTAAAATTTTGCTCTGTGTTCCGGTTGTTGGGATGGCAATTCTCGGCCTGCCGTAAACAGACCGGTGATCATGATGTTGTTCGGGTTGCCAGGAGCAGAGAGCAAAGAGCAAAGCGCCAAGAGCTGACTTACCGGGGATTACCCCATTGCTTTATACCCATTACCTGCGTTGAGTAGAAGTTTTGCCCTCTCTAATCCGACCCATCAGCTGAATTGAAAGAGGATCGGAAAACGATTAAAAAAGATTGACAAACCGGGGGCGGTTTATTACATTATTCCGCTCAAAATGAGTGTTGATCTTTGAGATGG
>JAJRYW010000352.1 GCA_024275555.1 Calditrichota bacterium
AATTTCGAAAACAGCCCCCAAAATGAGCGAACGGTAAGTCTTCATTTGCTGAATAGTAACGGCACGGATTTATTTTTCCCTAAATGGTTTTTATGGATATTTTCACCCAAAATTGAGGATATTGATCAACGAAAGCAGAAAAATTTTAGTTTTGTTTCATTATAACCGTGTTGTTACTACTCAGGTGTTATTGCCAGAGACAAATAATTCCCCTCCCCCCGTCCTTTGCTTGCGCTTCGGTCGCCCTGGGGGAGAGGGGGACTCAACAGTCATATATACAACGACTTAGGCTATGAGCAAACTGATTTGTACAAGAATTTTTTTAAAGAGCTGTCTACCAATAACCTGAGTAGTTACACCGTGTTTATCCCCCAATGACGAGGTCACTCCCAATGCCAACCCCAGCGCCAACCCCAACGGGACTCCGTTGGAGCGGCGCCACGTTGTGGCGGGGCAGGCGTGCAAATCAGTGGCTCTGAAAAAGGTGCACGGTAGCAAGATCGTAAAACGTAAAAAGTCAATTCTGCAACAGCTATTTTTATCACTTTCCTGCTGTGGAGTTGGAAAGTAGAACGCTCCAATGTAAATTATTGCAGCGGCCGTCGCCGGATTTTCCGGAAAAGGGGACAGAGATTGTGCATGACATTTTAATTCTAAACACACAGATAGTCAACGAACAGCGGATTTGGGAGGGCGATCTGGCCATCCGGAATGGTCGGATTGATCAAATCGGAGCGGATTTGCAGTCCCTGCCGGCAAAGCAGGTTATTGACGCCGCGGGAAAATATCTCCTGCCGGGCATGATTGACGACCAGGTGCATTTCCGGGAGCCGGGCCTGACCTACAAAGCCGACCTTTTTACCGAATCCTGCGCAGCCGCAGCGGGGGGAATAACCTCTTACATGGAAATGCCCAATACGCGTCCCCCGGCGGTCGACTTAGACCTGTTGGAAGAAAAATATCAGCGGGCAGCCCGTAAATCGATGCTGAATTACTCGTTCTACCTCGGGGCTGCCAACGACAACCTGGAGCAGGTCAAACGAGTTGATCCCCGCAAAATTTGCGGGATTAAAGTGTTTATGGGCGCTTCGACCGGAAACATGCTTGTGGATGATCCGCAAACGCTGGAAGATCTGTTCCGGGCTGCGCCGACGCTGATTGCCGCCCATTGTGAAGACACCCCGACCATTGAGGCGAATCTGCACGCCATCCGGGAGCGCTTTGGAGAAGATATACCTGCGGAGCGCCATCCCGAAATTCGCTCCGCAGAAGCCTGCTACAAGTCCTCTTCACTGGCAATTGAACTGGCGCGGGCGCAGGGGGCGCGGCTGCATATCCTGCACATCAGCACTGCCCGGGAGTTGGAGTTATTCGGCACGGTTGGCTTATCCGAAAAGCGGATTACCGTGGAAGCCTGCGTGCACCATCTTTTTTTTGATGACCGCGACTATGAGGCCAAACAACATTTGATCAAGTGCAACCCGGCCATCAAGACGCGGCAGGATCGCGAGGCGCTGCTGGCGGCGCTGCGGGAGGGGCGGATCGATGTCATCGGCACCGACCATGCGCCGCATACCTGGGCGGAGAAACAGCAGCCTTATCTTCAAGCCCCCGCCGGGCTGCCCCTGGTGCAAGACGCCCTCCCCTCGCTGATGGAGCATTTCTTTGACGGGCGGATATCCCTGGAATTGATCGCGGAAAAAACCGCGCATCACCCCGCGCTGCTGTTCGGCGTGCGGGAGCGCGGGTTTATCCGGGAAGGCTTTTGGGCTGACCTGGTGCTGATCAATCCCGATGCGGCCCGCACGGTTGATCGCAGTGGTTTGTACTCCAAATGCGGGTGGTCGCCTTTTGAAGGATATACCTTCCGCTCCACTGTGGAGAGCACCATCGTAAACGGAAAGCTGATTTATCAGCAGGGCATGATCTTCCCGGAACGCGCCGGTATGCGTTTGCAATTTGACCGGAACCATCGATAACGGGGCCGGTGTAACTATCCTTAATCATTCCGAATGGCGGTAAACTGTGGAGACGGCAAATGAACAAAGCGAATAAATCCAGGCAGCATTGGCGTGAAAAACTGACCCCGGAGCAATACCGGATTACCCGGGAAAAAGGAACCGAAGCGCCATTTACGGGGAAATATTACCATTCCAAAGATAGCGGCATGTACCGCTGCGTTTGCTGCGGGAAAGAATTGTTTTCTTCCCGGGCCAAATACGACAGCGGTTCCGGATGGCCCAGTTTTTTTGAACCGGCGGATGAAAAAGCGGTGGCAACCCGGGAGGATTTTAGCCAGGGGATGCACCGGATCGAGGTTCTGTGCAGCCACTGCGGCGCCCATTTGGGCCACGTCTTTCCGGACGGGCCCGAGCCGACCGGGCTGCGCTACTGTATAAATTCCGAGGCGTTGGAGTTTCGGCAGGATGATCCGGAATCGGATGATTAACCGGGGAGAGAGCCGCAGTACAGAGAGTTTAACGCCTCCTGCTATTCATGCCAATCACAGGTTGAACTTCCTCTGACGCAGAATACCGCGGATATCGGCAGATTCCCGCTGAAAGGACTATTGGAGGAATTTGATCGGTTCGACTGGTTTTGCTTTAAAATAATTTTCGTAACTATTCACCTCACCAAACATACCAAAAAAACACGAAAAGAATAATTTTACAACTAAAGTGTTTTTAATAAATTATGAATAACAACGGTAACTACTCAGGTCGGTTTGTTCATAGCCTAAGCGGCTGTATATATGACAGTTGAATCCCTCTCCCCCGGGGAGAGGGGCGACCGAAGCGCAAGCGAAGGACGGGGGGAGGGGAATTATTTGTCTTTGGCAATAACACCTGAGTAGTTACTAAATTTTATTTCCCAATCCGGTTCATCATGTAAATCCTGTCAAAAAAGAGACCTGAATAGTTACTAATTTTCAGTGTTTTTTTGCCTGTTCAGCGTTTCTCAGCGTCAAATTTTTAACTCGTGATTTGCGTTATTCATGCGTTTAGCCCTGCGGTCAATTACGCGGAGGCGCCTGCCCGCCAAATTGAATGCCCATTTTGCGCAGCATCTTAAACGGCGGTTCCCCCCCGGCAAAGATAAAAGTAAAGTCGTTGGGGATTTCCCGGATCGCTTCTTCCGTGCGCAGCTTGACCGCATCCGGCCTGATCTCCAATACTGTGGAATTGAAAATAGGCTGAATCTTTTTCTCCTTGATCAGCCGGTTAATGCGCTCCTCATTCTTCTTCTTAATGCGGAAGAATTGCGATTTCCGGTAGGAAATGGTCACCCGGTTTCCCTTTTGGCGGGCCAGGCCAACTGCTGCTTCCACGGCGCTGTCTCCGCCGCCGACCACTAAGATATGGCAATTCTTATAAGATTGGGCGTCGATCAGATTGTACATCACCTTCGACATCTCTTCCCCGGGCACATGGAGTTTGCGGGGAACACCCCGGCGGCCCAGCGCCAACACCACTTTCCGCGCCTGGAAGATTTCCCCGGAAGCATGCACCGTAAACACATCCCCCTCTTTGGAAATATGTTCCACATTGTACCCGCTTTTTACCTCTATTTGATAATCCGCCGTAATCTTTTCCCAGATATCCAGCAGTTCTTCCTTGGTGTACTCGTGTTTTTTGAGCCGTCCGTAGAGAGGGAGTTCCACCGGTTGGGTCATGACTAATTTTCGTCGCGGGTATTGCAGGATGGTTCCCCCGGTTCCCTGCCGGTCCAGCACCAGGAAATCCAGGTTGTGTTTTTTGCAGGCAAGAGCGGCGGTTAATCCGGCCGGTCCCGCGCCCACGATAATCACCTCTTTGATCGGATCATCGGGTTTGAATTTCCCGTTTTGGGAGGCAATATGGTTGACGGCCCGTTGCCCCTGGCTGATGGCGTTGCGGATCAGCGAAAACCCGCTCAGCTCTCCCACAATGTAGAGGCCCGGAACAGTGGTTTCCAGACTGTCATTGAGCAGGGGGATATCGTCGCGCCGGGCCAGGTCGCCCAGGCCCACTTTCAGCGCATTAACCGGGCAAACTTTTTCGCAGTGCCCATGACCAATGCAGCGCAGCCCGTTGACGATCATGGCTTTGCCGTTTACAACGGCCAACACGTCGCTTTCCGGGCAAGCGGCCACGCAGGAGCCGCACCCGATGCAATGCTCTTCATCAATAAAAGGGTACTGAGTGCGGCCGCGGGTCAGGCCCAGCTTCTCGGCTTCTTCCCGCCGCTTAATGCTCTCCAGTTGCGCCTTGCGAAACTTGATAAAATATGGTACAAATATGATGACAAATACAGCGGCGGCAATCACATAGATCAGCGCAGTTTCCATAAAATGTATCTACCTCGTTTGGCAAAAAGATCAGAATCTATATCCCAATTCCACGTATATGCGCTGCCCGTCCAAATCGTCTCCCCAGCTATATTCAAACTGGTGAGAAAGAAACATCCGGCGAAACAGGGCCATGTAGAGGGTTCCCCGCACCCACTCATTATTGCGGGAAGTTTGATCAAAATTATAGTTATACAGCCCGTAAGCCAACTCCAGCCGATGGCCGCTGCGATAGCTTTTCGATAGCTGAATGTTGGCGGTATGGCCGTTGGTAAACCGGTTGTCGAAAGCAGCGTAATTGGCGCTGAAAGCCAAGGAACGCCACAAAAAAGCGCCCTTGCGGAAACGGGCCGAGTAAGAAGAGGCGGTTTTGGCGTCAGTCTCGCGCTTGCGCATACCGCCGTTGATAAAAACATACATCTGCGACGGCAGTTTGAAGGAGATATTGCCGCGCAGCCCCAGCCGCAGCGCATCGTCAAAAAGTGAATCGGCCAGGCTGCGCACCTCGTAAGTCCAGTAATTTTTGCGATTGTCGAAAGTCAGGCCCACACGCACCGCCCGGGTGAACTGGTAGCGGGCGGAAAGAAACAGGTTCGAGAGGCTGATGCTCTCCCCGGTGCGGGATTTACGCCATTTGCGGTTGATATCCAACTCGGTGCTGTGGTACACGGAAAAGCGCGTCCCGGCGGTATAGTTGTTTTGAATATAGATGAACTCCCGGCTGATGGTTGCGCCGTTATACTCTGCCGCCCAGGCCAGGGTGGAACGGAATTCCCGGGTTTGGAACGAACCCGTATTCAAATTCAGGTAGGCGCCGTATTTTTTAACTTGAGTTTGGAAGTTGGAATTCCGCCAGTCCGGGGCGGCGCCGGCAACCACCCCGAAACGGAAGGAGCGGTTCAGGTTGGTCTGGAGTTGCAGCCCGTCGATGTAGCCGATCCCGCTCATAAAATTGCTGATCAGCCGGCCCACCGTAAAGTTAAAGGGCGCGGCCGGGTTGGAGTATCCGAAAGAAAACTGGTAGATGCGGTTCCGCCACTCATCGCGGGGGATGTTGGCGTTATAGGCGCGGCTGCGCTGGTTATAGCGGGTGCGGGTGCGAATGCGCAACCGGTAATCTTTGCCCCAGAGGTTTTGCCCGCGCAGATTGAGCCGCAGGGTCGGTTGGCTGAAATCCAGGTTGCCGGCGGAAAGATCGTTCAAACGGAAATACTGTACGGCCACGTTTCCGCTAAAGCGGCTTATTCCTCTCCGGCTTTTTTCCCGCCGGGGTTTTGAAACTCTCTGAGGTTGGGGCGCTTTTTCTTCCGGCGCCGGCTCTGCTTTTTTCTGCGGCGCTTGTGTCGCGGGTTCCGGAGTTTTTTGTTCCCCGGCGGTTTCTTTTCGCTCTACCAGGATGGCCAAATCGCCCCGGGAGAGTTTCTCCTTTGCGCTGATGATATCGCAGGAAGCCGAGTGCGTCGCTGTAAAAACAACCTTGATCTCGCCAATCACGCGCTTCTTTTGGCGCACGATGTAGAGACGATCCCCCACCTGCAAGCCCCTGGATTTGCCGCCGTCCAGGTAGACTTTTTCGCTGGAAAGATAGCTGATCTTAAAGCGCCCCTTTTTTTGGGCAAACAGGGGCGCTGCCAGCATCAAACAAAATAATATAATGAAATATTTTTTCATCACATACTCCCTGGAAAGCGGAATCCTAACGGCTTCCGCGAATCCGGTCCAGAAATTTGAATTTCATCTTCTCGCTGCCATTCGGATGACAATTATAGCAAGCCGGGCTGTTATAGGAGTACCCGCTGATACCGCGGTGCTCATCGTCCATGTCTTGCTGATTGTGTTCGTGGCAGAAAATACACTCAAAGCTGTTAAAGTTGTTGTTGATGTGACAATCGGAGCACTGGCTCCACTCGTTCCGGTGTTCCCCGGAATATATCGGGAAGTAGAGATTATCGTGATCCCAGGTGGTCTGGTTCCAGTTGTTGGTGTTGTGGCAGGTCTGGCAATCCGTGGGAAAACCGGCCTGCTGGTGATTCGGGTTGGTGGTGCTGTTGTAATCATCCTGGTGGCAGGAGAAACAATCCGTGGGCGTATTGCTGTAGCCGTTGGCATGGCAGGCAATACAATCCAGGGGAACATGCGACCCGGTCAGCGGAAAGTTGGTCTGATTGTGATCGAAGGTGACATTTCCCCAATCCGTAGTGGTGTGGCACTGGAGGCAATCATGGCTGAAGTTGTTCTGCACATGGTTGGGGTCCTGCACGCCGTTGAAATCGCTTTCGTGGCAGGAGAAACAATCCGTGGGCGTGTTGCTGTAGCCGTTGCTGTGGCACTCGATGCAGTTTAAAGGAAGATGCGCCCCGGTCAGCTGGAAGCTAGTCTGGCTGTGGCCAAAAGAGACATTTTCCCAATCGGTAGTGGTGTGGCACTGCATACAATCA
>JAJRYW010000353.1 GCA_024275555.1 Calditrichota bacterium
AACCGTTGGGGTAAATGCCGAAAAAACGCAAATGTGTGTACCCCTGCGCCTGCATCCAGGCAAAATTGTGATCCAGGTTTTGCACAATGCCTTCATCCTGCCCGGTAATAAAACTGACAAAGGGAAGGAAATTGTTTTCAAATTCAAATTGCGGCGGCAAAGAAGCCCTGGCGGTCCCTGCTGCCAACAAGCAGAATATAAAAATGATCGGTTTTTCATTTTAAAAGTTCTTCTGTGTAATACTGCATCCGAATCTCAGCAGTTTGCGGCAACAATAGGTGTACGCTCTAATTTACCATCCGAATAGCTGCAAACCACTATGTCTTACAGGATTTCCCTGCATATCCTTTACCGCCTGTTTTCAGGGAAAAACACGACCGCGCCCCGTAAAAATTGCAGCGTGTAAAAAAACACTTGCACTCCGGGAAAAATTTATCTTATTTTTCCCCCAGCGACTGAACAGTGTTCAATTCGATAAAAAGGAGTAAAAAACTTCTATTTGCAACGCATCTCCGGAGGTCTGCTTTAACTGAGGGGTTAAAGTATTTTCCCTTTAAGGGTGGCAACAGGCGTGAACAGTTTTTCCGTACACGTCGATTAAATATAGCAGTTTCATCCTCATCAAAAGGAGAAGTTATGATCACCGGAGGCGAATTTTTAACCTCTCGGGTAGGGAGTGAGCAAATCTTTACCCCGGAGACATTCAGCGAAGACCAGCGGGAGTTTAAACAACTCGCCAGGGAATTTGCTCTCCAGGAAATTAAACCCAACAAAGACAAGTTAGAGCTTTATGACCGCGAGCTAATGCGCGGTCTATTGCGCAAGGCCGGTGAAATCGGCTTCCTGGGTATCGATGTGCCCGAGGAATACGGCGGGCTCTCCCTGGACAAGGTAACTTCCGTAATTCTCACCGAAATGCTCGGCTATGGCGAATCGGCCAGCTTCAACGTATCGATTGCCGCGCATGTTTCCATCGGCACCCTGCCGATTGTCTTCTTCGGAACCGAAGAGCAAAAACAAAAATACCTGCCAAAGTTAGTTAGTGCAGAGTGGTTAAGCGCCTACTGTCTAACGGAGCCGACCGCCGGTTCCGACGCCCTCTCCATTCGCTCGACGGCCGTGCTTTCCGAGGACAAAAAACACTACATCATCAACGGCGTCAAGCAGTTCATCACCAACGGCGGGTGGGCGGACATGTATATCGTCTTTGCCCGGGTGGACGGCGAGAAATTCAGCGCCTTCATTGTGGAACGGGACACCCCGGGCATCTCCATCGGCGTGGAAGAAAAGAAGCTGGGCCAGAAAGGCGCCTCGACCTGCGCAGTGACCTTCGAAAATGTGCCTGTGCCGGTGGAGAACGTGCTGCACGAAATCGGCAAAGGCGTGGAAGTGGCCTTCAACAGCCTGAACATCGGGCGCTTTAAACTGGGCGCAGCCGACCTGGGCGGGTTAAAAGCCGCTACCAACCTTTCGGTGCAGTACGCCCTGGAGCGCTGGCAATTCGGTCATCCTATCGCTCATTTTGAGGCCATCAAGAAAAAGTTCGGCGATATGCTCCTGCGCACCTACGCCGTGGAAAGCATGCTCTATCGCACCGCCGGCCTGTTGGATGATTCAATCTCCAAAGCCGACCCGGCCTCGGAAAACTATTTTTCCGAAGTGGCCAAGGCCATCGAACGATACGCCATCGAGTGCTCCATGTGCAAGATTTTCAGCAGCGAGGCGCTCTGGATTGTGGCCGACTCGGCGTTGCAGGTGTACGGCGGATACGGGTTTATCGAGGAGTATCCCCTGGCGCGTCTCAATCGCGACGCCCGGGTTGACCGCCTCTATGAAGGCACCAACGAAGTCAACCGCCAGGTAATTGTCGGTTATTTTCTGAAAAAAGCGCTCCTGGAAGAACTGCCCCTGCGCGAGGCGGTCAAAAATATTCCCGACCTGGTTGCCGGCAAATTGCCTGAATTCAGCGGCCCGCTGGCCGCGGAGATGACCGGCCTGGAAATCGCCAAAAGCCTGGCCGTGCTGCTCTTCCATCATACCCTCACCAAATTCGGGCAGGACATCATGAACGAACAGCAGTGGGGTGAACTGCTCAGCGATCTTTTTATGGAGATTTACGCGGTGGATTCCACCCTTTCCCGGGTGCAGCAACACCTGGATTCGCAAGGGCATGATGAAATTCGCCTGAAGTTGGGCCGGGCCTTTGCCGCCGAGCGAATTCCCAACATCATCCACGAAACGGAACGGGGTCTGCGCAGTCTGTTAAGCGGCAAAAGCCGGCAAGAAGTGGAAGAACAGCTCCGGGCCATCCGCAGCCATATGCCGCATTTCGCCAATCTCTTTCAATTGAGAAGCGACCTGGCCGATGAACTCTACCTGCAAGGGGAATACTGGCTCTGATAAAGCAACACGGCGCCGGAAACGATGAAAATGATCTAAAACAAACCAAAAGCGAGGTAAAACAGCAATGAAAACCAACGAACTTAGCGTCATTGTTGACGCCGTGCGAAGCCCGATGGGTATGCGCAAAGGAGAGATGGTCGGGATTCGCCCCGACGACCTGACCGCCCAGGTACTGCAGGGTCTGCTGAAACGGAACCCCAACCTGCCCGCCGACAAGATTGACGATGTGATCCTGGGCTGCGCCTTTCCGGAAGGCCCGCAAGGAATGCTGCTGGCCCGCTCCGCAGCGATTCTGGCCGGAATCCCCAAAGAAGCCGGCGGCAAAGTGGTCAACCGCTTTTGCGGCTCCTCGATGGACGCGGTGCACCAGGCCGATTACGCCATCAACATGGGCGACGCCCAGGCCGTGATTGCCGCCGGTACCGAGGATATGGTCTCCGTGCCGATGGGCGGCTACAATCCCAGCTTTCACCCGGAACTGGTGAAGATGAATTACTACATGGGCATGGGCGAAACCGCGGAAATTTTAGCCAAAGAAGGTGAAATCAGCCGGGAAGAACAGGAAGAATTTGCCGTCAACTCCCACAGCAAAGCCCTGGACGCCTGGAAAAACGGGCGCTATGAAAACGAGGTGATCCCGGTCAGCTACAAGGGCAAAGTGATCAGCCGGGACGAAGGCCCGCGCGAGCCGGACCCGGAAAAGATGAAAACCCTGAAACCGGCGTTTCTGAAAGACGGCACCATCACCGCCGCCACTAGCAGCCCGATTACCATCGGCAGTTCCGCGGTGCTGCTGACCAGCGAGTCCCTGGCCAAAGAACTGGGCCTTAAACCGCGCGCCCGGATCATCGCCCGCGCCATTGCCGGCGTCGATTGGCAGCGGATGGGCATGGGCCCGCTGCCGGCCACCGAGAAAGCGCTCCAGCGCGCCGGCCTGACGCTGAAGGACATCGACGTCATTGAATTGAACGAAGCCTTTGCCGCCCAATCGCTGTATGTGATCAAAAAAGGCGGCTGGCCGATGGAAAAGATCAACCTCAACGGCGGCGCGGTGGCGTTGGGACACCCGCTGGGATGCTCCGGGGCTCGGATTCTCACCACCCTGATCAACATTATGGAACAACAGAAGGCCCGGCTCGGATTAGCGACCATGTGCATCGGCACCGGACAGGGTATTGCCACGATCATCGAGCGAATTTAAAGGAGGCCAATCATGACCATGAAAATCCAAAAAGCGGCCGTGCTGGGAACCGGGGTGATGGGCAGCCAGATTGCTGCGCACCTGTCCAACGCCGGCATCCCCTGCCTGGCCTTCGACATTTCCCAGGACGTCGCCGAAAAAGGCATCCAGGCCGCCCTGAAGCTGAAACCGGCGCCGTTCTATAATCCCAAATCGGCCAAACTGATCACACCCTGCAACTATGATGAGCATCTGGAAATGCTCAAAGAGGTCGATTGGATCATCGAAGGGGTGATCGAGCGGCTGGACATCAAACAACAGCTCTTCAACCGGATCATTCCTCACCTGAAGCCCGGAGCAATCGTTACCTCCAACACTTCCGGTCTATCCTTAAAAGAGATGTGCGAAGGAATGCCGGAAGATTTCCGCAAACGCTTTCTGGTTACGCACTTCTTCAACCCGCCCCGCTACATGCACCTGCTGGAGATTGTGCCGGGCGAGGACACCCTCCCGGAAGTGGTTGCGGACATCGCCGAGTTTTGCGAGAATGTGCTGGGAAAGGGCGTCGTTTACGCCAAGGACACTCCCAACTTTATCGCCAACCGCATTGGGGTGTTTGGGATGATGGCCACGCTGGCCGCCGCCCGCAAAATGAACCTCAGCGTCGAGGAGGTTGACGCCATGACCGGCCCGGTGCTGGGACGTCCCAAGAGCGCCACCTTCCGCACCGCCGATGTGGTGGGGCTGGACACCCTGGCCCACGTGGCCAACACCGCCTATCAAAAGTGCCCGGACGATGAGTCGCGGGAGATATTCAAAATCCCCGACTTCCTGGCCAAGATGATCGAGAACAAATGGCTGGGCCAGAAAACCCGTCAGGGCTTTTACAAGAAGGAAGGCAAAACCATCCTGGCCCTGGACCTGGAGACGATGGAGTACCACCCCAAGAAGAAAGTACGCATGGACGGGATACGGGTAGCCAAAAGCCATCACAAGACCGCCGGCAAGATCAAAGCGCTGGCCTACAATCCCGATAAGGCCGGCCAGTTTGCCTGGGAAATTCTGGCCGACACCCTGATCTATTCGGCCAACCGCATCCCCGAGATTGCCGACGACATTGTCAATGTGGATAATGCGCTCAAATGGGGATTCGGCTGGCAGTTGGGGCCCTTCGAGATTTGGGACGCCCTGGGGCTGGAACGCTCCCTGCGCCGGATGAAGGATGCAGGCAAAAAGCCGCCCCGCTGGGTGGAGGAAATGGTTCAGAACGGACACACATCCTTCTATCGCAGCCAGGACGGCCGGGCCAGCTACTATGATGTGCACAGCAAGAGCTATCAGCCCATGCCGGAAAATCCCCGGGTGGTGCACCTGAAGCTGCTCAAAGAGAAAGGCCGGGTGCTGCGGGAAAACTGGGGCGCCAGCCTGATCGATTTGGGCGACGGGGTGCTCTGTGCGGAATTCCACAGCATCGCCCAGCCGGACTTCAACCCGCTTGACCCGGCCATGTTCGACATCCTTTCCGAAGCGCTGGAGATTATCCCGCGCGAGGGCTTCACCGGCCTGGTGATTGCCAACCAGTCCCCTCATTTTTCCGCCGGGGCCAACCTGGCCATGATCATGAGCATGTGTGAAAACCGGGAATGGGAGCGCATTAACCTGGTCAGTAAACTGTTCCAGGATATTGGCCAGCAGTTGAAATACTCTCCCTTCCCGGTGGTGTCGGCCCCCTTCAACATGTGCCTGGGCGGCGGATTGGAGATTGCCGCAGCGGCCAACCGCATCACCGCCTCGGCAGAACTGTACGCCGGTCTGGTTGAGGTTGGCGTGGGATTGATTCCCGGCGGCGGCGGAACCCTGCGGGTGCTGCTCAACTTTATCCGGAAAATGGAGCGGATGCGCCCGGGGCCCTTCCCGCCGGTGCAAAAGGCTTTCGAAACCATTGCTTACGCCAAGGTGTCATCTTCCGCGGCAGAGGCGATGAAGTTAGGCTACCTAACCAAGGAGGACCGGATCGTGATCAACCCCGATCACCTGATCTACGAGGCCAAGCAAACCGTTCTGGATTTGGCTAAAGATTACCAGGCCCCGGAACCGAATACGGAAATCTACTTGCCGGGAGAAGGCGGACGCATGACCATCGAGGTGACCCTGGAGAACCTGCTGAAACATGGGGTAATCAGCCCTCACGATATGCTCATCGGCAAGAAGTTAGCCTACATCCTTACCGGCGGCGAGCGGGGCGGCTACACCACCCCGGTAGACGAGCAATACCAGCTCGACCTGGAGCGGGAAGCCTTCGTGAGCCTCTGCGGTGAACCGAAGACGCAGGACCGGATTCGGCATATGCTTAAGAAAGGCAAGCCGTTGCGCAACTAAGAGCGGGGGGGAGTTGGGTTTCCCACTCCCCTGCCCTTTTACATGCATTATCTTGTTTTCCACCCGCACAATGGCATTCCGCCAGGTGCGGGTGGATTTTTTTGTCCCTTTTTGCCTTTCTATCTTTGTCATCTCGTTCCAGGCCCCCTTTCCCCCCGTTCCAGGCTCCTGCCTGGAACGCTTTTTTCCAAAAAAGCTCAGCTTTGCTATTGACGCTCTTCGGTGAACATGTGTTAGGTTTGGCAATATAAGCGGAGTTTAAGGTGAAAAGTACGCTCCAAGCCGGAGCTGGGAACGAGGACGAGAGCCTGTAGGAGTGTCAAGCTTCAGCTTGACAGTGAGCTTATGTGCCCCTCGTCCAGGCTCCCCTCTTCTCGTTCCAGGCTCCTGCCTGGAACGCTTTTTTCCAAAAAAGCTCAGCTTTGCACTTGCCGCCCTTTGGTTAACATATGTTAGGCCGCTTAGTATAATAATTAAACGCGAAATAAGAAGTGCTACAAATTCAGCAAATTGTGCAGTATGAAGCTTCAATATGCGCCCAAACAAGGTCAAAATGCGAATACAAATATATCTTGACATATATCTCTAATCGAGATTTATTGTTCTATGTATGTGATTACACGGAAACGGTTGCTGGAATTTAACGAGAAATATCCAGACGCTTATAAGCCATTAGACAGATGGTATCGACTGATAAAAAGCAATGAGTATAATTCATTCTCAGATTTACGAAAGATGTTTCCCCAGGCGGATCAAGTAGGCAGATTGACAGTTTTTGATATTGCCGGAAATAAATAAGTAATTGCACTTAAATAAACGACAATTCGTACTTGCTGGCTTCGACA
>JAJRYW010000354.1 GCA_024275555.1 Calditrichota bacterium
CGCGAAGGCGCAAAGGTTTTTTTATAAAATTTCCCTACAACGGTAGCCGCAAGCTTTAGCTTGCGAACGTCCCTCTCAAGTGCGCCTGTGGCGCAGACTGAAGTCTGCGGCTACCTGTTTACTCTTCGATGAGCCGCCGGTAGCCGCACGCTTTAGCTTGCGAACGTTGCCTGCCCCGCCGTCGTCAGCGCAGACTGAAGTCTGCGGCTACCGGTGCTGGTTAGCAGATCCTGCCTATGATAATTCCGGTTGCGGAATCAAGCGATCCGCTAAAAATTTTTCCACCGGCAATCTGTAAAAATCCTGCTGGCAACGCCAGCGAGCCAGTTGGCGAACCGGTTTATAGAACCAGTTGCGCTCTCCCCAGGCGATGCGGTTGTAAAATTTAAAGCGCTCGATCAGCCGGTATTTTTCCTCGCTCACCCAGGGGCCGGAAGAACCAACATAGTCAAATTCCGCCCACTCTTCCAGGGTTTCCGGCAGACTGTATCCGTTTTCAACCACATCCCGGGTAATTTTGGAGCCCGGGTAGGGTTTGAAGTAGAAAATCGGCGTATCAAACCGGGGATGCATGGCCCGCAGTTTCTTAACCATTTTCAGGGTTTGGCGGAGACTCTCGTCGCTCTCTCCCGGAAATCCGACGATAAAGGGAAAGATTGCATTGATGTTGTGGCGCCGGCATTTTTGCGCACTTTCCAGAACCTGTTCGATTTTGATATCTTTTTGCATCCAGTCGATCATTTCCTGGGCGCCGGATTCCACCCCGATCAGCACCCGCCGCAAGCCCGATTGGGCGCAGAGGGCAAAATCCTCGTCGGACATGCGCGCTCCCTGGTCGGCCCGCATGGTACCCGCCCAGCCGCTTTTAATGCCTCGCGACAAAAACTGCTCAGCGATACCGATCACCCGTTTGCGATAGGTAAAAAAGGTCTCATCCTGAAAATCCACGTCGGTAAAACCGTAGCGGGAAAAGTGGGCGGCTAACTCCTCCCCGATGCGCCCCGGAGCCAGGCCGCTCCATTTGCGGTTGTAGACGAACGGATCGGCGCAAAAAGTGCAACGGAACAGGCAGCCGGCGGAAGAGATGTAATCAAACTGCCGTTTGCCTTTCAATGCAAAATATCGCTCCACCTCAATCAGATCGTAATTTACCGGCGGCAGTTGGTTCATGTCTGTCAGCGGGCGGGGAGGATTTTGATGTGCGCCGGCGGCATCGCGATAACTCAACCCCGGAATACCGGCCGGATCGCCGCCCCGGGCCAGCCTTTCTGCCAATTCACAAAAGGTTGTTTCCCCCTGCCCCTGCACGGTGATGTCCACGCTGGCTTCTTCCAGGGTTTGGACGGGGAAGAGGGAGGCGTGCCACCCGCCCCAAATTATGGGCAGATTCGGATAGGCCTGTTTTACCGCGCGGGAGATGCGCAGGGCGTCGCGGATCGGTTTTCCGGTTAAGACGGTAACGCCCAGGCAGAGCGCCCCATCCGTGGCGGAAAGCACCGTAGCCAGCGGGTCTTTCTCCAGCCGCCCGTCGATGATGACGACTTCATACCTCTCCGGATCCAGCGCCGAGCCAATGGCCAAGAGCGCCAGCGGCATGGTGTAAAACACCGCCTCCGGATTGTAGAGTATGACTTTATGGCGTTTCATAAACTCGTTTGATCATCGTTTAGTTGGCAATGCTATTCACAATTTAAGTTAGATTTGATGCAGAGGAGCGCAGATTGAGCAGATTTCCGCTGAGATCAGTTTTATATATCCTGACTTTTTCTTCATTCTCTTCTTTTTCTTTTACAATTGGAATGTTGAAGAATTTAAACAGATTGACAATTCTGGTTATTAGAGATTTTTCAGCGTTACTCTTTTTCTTCAGCGTTTTTCAGCGTCAAATTTTCAGGTCTTGATTCCTTTAACACATAGCAGACATGGTCGCCGCCCAGAGCGTCCGGCAGCCGCCCGGCCAGTTTTTGATCGATTGTCATCATTTGCCGGGCATACCAGCGGGCCGCCCGCCAACGGGCGTACTGATCCGGGGTAGGCAGTAGCGGGCCGAGCGGGATGCGGGCTGTTACGCTAAAATAGCGGGCCAAATCCGGTTCCCGGTAGTAGTAAATTTTCAGGCCGTTGGGCAGTTCCGCGACCCGGCCAAACAGCCGGCGCCATAATTTTCTCAATTGGAAACACAGCAGGTTTTCCAGGGCGGAAAACAGGTGCAGCGGCGGCATGGAGACGATCACCGCCGCACCGCCGGGAGCCAACAGCGCTTTTATTTTCCGGCACACCAACGCAAGATCGTCAAATACGTTCACCACCCCAAAATCAAGCAGGATCAGGTCGTAGCGGCAATCGGTTTGGAATTGCCGGAAATCCCGACAGTGCAGCCTTACCGGCAGTCCCAGCAGCGCTGCCCGCTCTTTGGCAATGCCGATCATCTTTTCCGAAATATCCAGCGCTTCCACAACCAGATCAAATTTGCGGAAGAATTCGAAGTCCGAGCCGGGGCCGCAGCCCACATCCAGAATCCTGCGGCAGTTCTGCAGATAGGGAGCAATAACCTGGTGCACCCGTTCCCGCTGGTATCTTCCCAGGGGATTTCGGTTGAACTTTTCTTCATATTCAACCGCGTAGGCGTCGAATGTTTGCTTAACAATCATCGGTTCACTCGAATTTCTGCCTGTAACTATTCAGGTTGTTTAGACCGTAGTTTTTTAGGCCCTCATTCCAGGCAGGAGCCTGGAACGAGAAGAATACTCAATCGCATAGGCGTCAAATGTCTGTTTGAGAATCATCCGCTCTCTTTAATCTTAAATCTTCGTATACTTGATTTTTGCGCCGTGTGAAACCAGCCCCTGCCCGTACGGAGTTGTTTTAATCTTTAATCTTAAACCCGTCCCCCCTTTAAGCCCCATCTACACCCGGATTTTTGACAATTGCTTGATTTTAAAATCGCAATAAAGGGAACGGAGCCGGTGAAAAATCTGCTTATGAAGTTCCCGGCCGGTTCCTTTCAACTGTTTGCGGCGGTACTCGCTGGCCAGTTTTTGGATTGCAAACCGATAGAGCTCCGGAGTGTAGCGCCCCCGGATTTCCAGGTTGCGCTGGAATTGTTCCACCCAGCCCTCCTGGTAAATAATACGACTTTTAACTTCCCGGTAGAGAGCGGTGCCGCGCAGGGGATAGGCCACGGTGGTTAAATACTGATCCGGCTGCTGCTCGGCGACAAACTTGATGGTCTGGTAGATATCCGGCAGTTCTTCTCCCGGGTAACCGAACATGACAAAGTAGCCGGCTTGCAGCCCCCGTTCCCGGCACCAGCGGGCAGCGGCGGCAATTTGTTCCCGGGAGACCCCGCGGGACATGGCGTCCAGAATCCGCTGGCTGCCGGATTCCGCTCCGAACCAGACCCGGTAGCAACCCAATTCTTTCAGCATTCCGGCAATGTCCGGGTCGAATTTGTCCGCCCGGGAGATGCACTCAAAGGGCAGACGCAGGCCGGCTTCCTTCATCAGGTTGGTAAAGCGCTCCAGCCAGCGTTTGTTGACTGTAAAGACATCATCGGCAAACCAGAGGTGGGTGGGCCGATAGCGCTCTACCAGGAACTCGATCTCCTCGACCACTTTCTCCGGCCGGCGGCGGCGATGGGTGTGCCCGTACACGGAATGGCTGCACCATTTGCAGGTAAAGGCGCACCCCCGCGCAGTAATCAGAGACACCGAGCGCTGGCCGTGATGGCGCTCCCAGGTATCCAGGTAGCGTTCCAGGTCGATCGCCTGGCGGTCCGGCCAGGGATACTCATCCAACTGCACCCGGCTGGCCTGGCGGGGATTTTGAACGATGGCGCCGGTTTCATCTTTAAAAGACACATTTGCGATGCCCTCTAACTGGTGCGGCGTGCCCTCCCGGAGCCGCTCCAAAACCGACAGCATGGCCTGCTCGCCTTCCCCGGAGACGATCACATCGGCCCCGTAGGAGAGAAACTCCTCTACCTGGGTGGCGGCATCCGGGCCGCCTAAAACGGAGATGATCCCGGCGGATTTGCAATAATCTATCAATTTAAGCACGGTAAATTTGGTCAGCAAATTACAATGAATTCCCAGCACGTGGGGACGAGTCTTCTCCAAAAAATCATGCAATGAGGAATAATCAGAAAAGGTGGTGTCATAGACCGAGACATCAATCTGATGCTGCTTGAGAAACGCGGAAAGGTAAAGCAGCCCCAGGGGGGGATACGGTTTCATTACCTTCTTCTCCAGGGGATCGTCCGCTAAAAAATAAGTGTGGGTGAGAAGGATTTTCATTTTGCTTTTTATTCTGCTTTAATTGTGAAAGTGTTTGTTTATATGAACATGAGTCGTTTAGACTGCCCCGACAAGCGGGGCGGCTTCGTCATAGGAATTTAGGGTTTTAGGATTTTCGCAAAGATCTAATTAAAGCTCCTATGCTTTTTCCGAGACTGCACTCGGAAGAAGTGGCTCCGTCGGAGCAGTTGCATAGGGACTATCTCCAACCCCACCCACACCCTCCCCTTGCTAAGGGGAGGGCTGGGGAGGGGTTGCAAGGTCCGCATTCCATATCGACAAAAAATTGTCGATTTAGGCGCCCTAAGCGCCCTAATACTTTTTCTGTTTCCAGAATTTTTGATTCACATTCATGAATGAAATCATTTGATACAAATCCCATATGTCTGGCAAGAGAAAACTGATAGTGCAGTTCTCGTAAAGATGCAAAAGCAATATCTAAAAATCGCAGATAATCAGCTTGAGTTTGACGAGCGCATCCTTCAACTATATTAGAAGGGACAGAAACCGCGGCCCTTCGCATCTGCGAACTCAACCCATAAACCTCTTCTTTGGGAAACTTCTTTGTGATTTGGTAAATTAGAAGCACAACTTCATCTGCAAGCTCAAACGCTCGTAACTTCGAATGATCGCGCATCGTTTTCTCCTAACAGTCTATGGCGGCGCCATCCCGGTTTACCGGGACAGCCTACTTATCTCAATTTTTGCATTTCCAGGCGGGCGCTGATCATGCCGGGAATATGCCTTACCTGGGCGGCAATGCGGCGGAGTTTTTTCCGGAGCGGCTGCCGTCTAAACAAAGAAAAAAAGCCAAAGTAGTGATGGGTGTAGCGATGCAGGGCCCGGTAAAAATCCGGGTGAAAGGCGCCGGGGTACATCAGGGCCAGATCGCCGCTATCCTTCCAGTTTTTTTTCTCCCCCATCCGCCCGGCCACCTGATCGTAGAAGGGGGTGCCTTTGAGCGGATAGGAAACCGAGATGCCGATATGCTCCGGCAGGCACTCCCGCACCAGGCGCAGGGTCTGGCGGATTTCTTTCAGGCCCTCGCCCGGGTATCCGTATTGCAAAAAAAATCCCACCTCGACGCCGTTTTGCTTCAGCAGCCGGTTGGCGTTGCGGATGGCGTCGATGGTTTCGTCCTTTTGCATGGCATCCAGTATTTTTTGCGAACCGGATTCCACCCCCAGCCAGACCTCCCGGCAGCCGGAGCGGGCCAACTGCCGGGCGCTCTCTTCGGTAATCAGGTCGGCGCGATTCTGGCATTTGTAGGGAATATGCAGATTCAGCGCTTCCAGGGCGTCGGCAAAAGCCTTTAGCCAGCCGGGTTTCAGGCCAAAGATGTCATCGGTAACCCAGAGGTGCTCTGCGCCTAATTCCACGGCCAGGTAGTGAAAATGGCGGGCGGCTTGTTCCGGCGGCAAAGCTTTGTAAGTTCGCCCATAGAGCGGTTTGGCGCACCAGTTGCATCGATAGGGACAGCCGTGCGAGGTGGAGATATTCAGCGAGAAATATCCCTGGGAGCGCCGCCACATCTCCCGGTACGGTTCCAGGCTCATCTTTTCCCAGGCCGGCAGCGGCGAGGCCTCCAGGGGAAGATTGGTTTTACCGGGGGGACGCTGCACGTATTGCCCGGCTTCCAGGAAAGAGAGGCCGTCAAGTTGGGTAAGCTGCTCCGGGGCTTGCCGGTTTTTCAGCCGTTTCATGATTTCCACAATGGTCTTCTCGGCGTTGCGGTGCGCCACCACATCAAAGCCGGTCCGCAGGTAAGCCTCGGCCTGGTCGGAGGCGTCGGAGCCGTGGGCGATGAACAGGCCCGGGTGCGGCGCTTCGGCCAACATTTTAAAAACCGCCTGGCGCATGTTTTCCAGGCACATTTTGGTCAGGAAATTAAAATCGTCGTCGTATAAAATAAACACATCGGGCTGATAGGCCGAGATTGCCGCCGCCAGACGGGTGTGGTCGCGATCGAAAGTGACATCATAGAACTCCGCCTCGACGCCCACTTCCTGGCGCAGCCAGGCCGCCAGGGTAATCGACGCCAAAGGCGGATACGGCTTCCCGGCCGCGGCTTCTTTGGCGTCCTGGTAGAGAAAATAAGAATGGCTGATTAACACCTTCATAACACCGCCACCTCGTTGTTTAACTCCCGGTCGATTTGGGCGTAAATCTGCCGGTACATGTCGTGATGATCGATGCGGTTTAGCTGGGCCATTCCGGGGGATATGGAAATGCCCCGGTCCATCGCTTCCGGGAAGCGCTGCTGCAAACGCCGTTGATAGATTTGGAAAACCCGGTTATTCAGCCATTTCCAGAAACGGCCGCTATTCTGCCCGTTCTGCCGCCCGGGGGCAGAGCGCAGCAGGTAACGCGGATCGGTTTCAATTGCCTGGCCGGCGTTGGGCAGATAACGGCAAATCCAGCGGTTGGCCTTCCGGAATTTTTCCCCGTATATCGAATCCAGCAGGGGAAGCAACTGCACAATCTGCACCGCGGTATAGTAATCCTGCCGGGAGATGCGGAGATGATCTTCATCAATAAGGTAGTTGAGACAAAACAGCGGCCGTTTTCCGATGAGTTTGGTAAAGAGCACCATCAGCACATAGGTCACCCAGAGCCGGTCTTTCCGGGTGATGATGAACAAATCGATGTCATCCTGCTCGGCGCAGGATTCGAAGGCGTTGGCGCCGGTCAGGGCGGCGAAACGCACCCAGGGGAAATGAACCAGCAGCTTGAGCGCCCGGCGATGTTTCCGGAAATGGGCGCGGCTCCACTCCTGGCGGGCCTGGTAACTCCGGAACATGTCCCGGGCAAAAAGCGCCCCCTGCACCTGCTTTACCTGCCCGGCGCTCAGCAACTCCTGCAGCGTCCGCTGGTACTCTTCCCGTTTGGCCGGCGTGCGCAAAAAAAGATAAACCTGCTCCGGCGTAAAAGCGCTTTGAAAGTGATGCGCCAGGTGAATGGTGGCTAATATTTCTTTAGAGAGCAACCGCAACTCCCTTATGTTGAAGATGTTTTTCGATCAGCCCACATACTTTTTCCGCATGGGCTGTCCAATTTAAATGGTGAAGCTGGTCGGGCTTCATCTGCTTCGGGCACCCGTCCCGGACGGCCAGCCAGATCGTATCTGCCCA
>JAJRYW010000016.1 GCA_024275555.1 Calditrichota bacterium
AGCCCTCCCCTTAGCAAGGGGAGGGTATGGGTGGGGTTGGAGAGAGTCCCCATACAACTGCTCCGACGGAGCCACTTCTTCCGAGTGCAGTCTCGGAAAAAGCTTAGGCTCTTTAGCGCAGAACATCAACGCTCATTTTTTGCCTCAACTTCAGCCTCAACCTTAGCCTTAGCCTCAGCCTTAGCCTTAGCCTCAGCCTTAGCCTTAGCCTTAGCCCCTCAGCCTTAGCCTCAGCCTTAACCTCAGCCTTCCATCTATCACACTACCCGATTAATTATCAGAAACAGCCGCTGCAAACAGGTCCACCGCCCGGCGAATCTCCTCCGGCGTGGTAAAGCTGCCCACCGAGAAACGAAACGTTCCCCGGGCCTGCTCTGGCGGGACGCCCATCGCTTGTAAGGTTGCCGAGATATGCACCTGGTCGGCATGGCAGGCCGCCCCGGCGGAAAGCGCTACTCGGTCGCCCAATTGGGATACGATCTCCCCGGCGTTTACCCCCGGGATGCTGATACTGAGCGTATTGGGCAGACCTTCCCGGGGATGGCCGTTGACCTGCGCTCCCGGAAAACGGACCAACAGGCGCTCCTGAAGCTGATCCCGGAGTGCGCTCAGATGCTCTGTCCGATGCGATTCCTCTTCCCGGGCTAACTGGCAGGCGGCCCCTAACCCCACAATCTCCAGCACATTTTCGGTTCCCGCCCGCAGACCCCGTTCATGATTGGCCCCGTGAATCTGTTTTTCGATGGGAGTTCCCGAACGGATGTATAGTGCTCCCACCCCTTTGGGCGCGTAGAGCTTGTGCCCGGCGATGGTCAGTAAATCGACGCCCAGCCGGGAAACATGCACCGGAATTTTACCGGCGCTTTGGGCGGCGTCCGTGTGCAGCACAATCCCCCGCTTGCGGGCGATTTCCGAAATTTCGGCAATAGGCTGGATGGCGCCAACTTCGTTGTTGGCGTGCATGACAGTAATTAATATTGTGTCCGGGCGGACGGCCGCGTCCAGTTCGTTCATCCGAATCCGGCCGAGGGAATCCACCGGGACTTCCGTGATTTCGAACCCCTGTTTGCCCAGGTAGCGGCACACTTCGCTCACCGCCGGGTGCTCAATTTGCGAGGTAATAATATGTCGCCCTTTATGCCTTAACGCTTCGGCAACGCCCTTGATAGCCAGGTTGTTCGATTCGCTTCCGCCGCTGGTGAAGATGATTTCTTCCGGCCGGCAGCGCAGCAAATCGGCAACCTGCCGACGGGCCTGCTCCACGGCCGTGCGCGCCTGACGGCCAAACCAGTGACCGCTGGAAGGATTGCCAAAATGATCGTGTAAATAGGGCAGCATTGCCTGGGCAACGCCGGGGTGAATCGGTGTGGTGGCGTTATAATCCAAATAAATCGGAGTGTGTTTACTCATTGACACCTGATTGCGTTAAGCCGGATGAATCAAATATAAACGATTGCAGGGCCAAATGGAAGATTTTTCCTCCCCGCTCTTTGATGATCCCCAGATGCACCAATTACGGAGAGATTGCCCAACCGGGGAATTGATCCGGGCGAATTCCGAATATCCATTGGCCATAAAAATAGGCTGTCAGGGTTAACAGGAACACCCCGATAAAATTCAGGATAAAGCCGGTTTTGACCATGTCCTTCATTTCCATGCGCTCCGCCCCAAATACGATGGCGTTGGGCGGCGTGGCCACAGGCAGCATAAAAGCAAAAGAGCAGGCGATGGTTCCGGGAATCATCAAAAAAAGGGGATGTACTTTGATGGCCACACTGAGCGAGGCCAATAAGGGCAGCAGAATTTGCGCCGTGGCCGTGTTGGAAGTTAATTCGGTTAAAAAGGTAATCAGCAAAGCAACCAGGGCAATCATGAGGATTGGCGGCACGCCTGCCAAACCCTGCATCTGCAGCCCCACCCATTCCGACAAGCCCGATTCTTTAAACCCGGCCGCCAGGGCAAATCCGCCCCCAAAGAGGATGATAATCTGCCAGGGCAGTTTACGGGCGGTTTTCCAATCCATAATCCGGGCCGCCTTTGGGGAACGGGCCGGAATGATGAACAGCAGCACAGCCATAGCAATGGACACCACGCCGTCATTGATAAAGCCCGGTTTGGCAAACAGCCGGGCCCACCCCGGGATAACCAGGTCGCCGAAGTGAAAATCGGCCCGGAAGAGCCACAGGGCGGCCAGCAGCACAAAGTCGATCAGCACCACCCATTCCTGGTAGGTCATCGGTCCTAATTCGCGGAGCTGGCTGCGGAAGATTTCCGGATCAACTTTAAAGCCCTCTTTGGGAGCGGGAAACAGCCACGCCAGCGCCATCCAAATCACGATGAGAAAAACCAGTGCGAGCGGCAAGGCAAAGACAAACCAGGCTGAGAAACTGATCTCCGGGGCCTGGGGAAACTGGATGGCAAAGATTTGCACAAAGGCGGCGTTGGGCGGGGTTCCCACCAGCGTGGCCACGCCCCCGACCGAGGCGGCATAGGCAATTCCCAGGAACACCCCCACCGCATAGCGATGCACGACCTCCTCCCCCAGGCTTTCCTCCAGTTTCCAGATAATGGCCATAGCGATGGGTACCATCATCATGGTTGTAGCGGTGTTGGAAATCCACATCGACAAGAAAGCGGTAGCGGCCATAAAGCCCAGCAATATGCGGGTGGGGTGCACTCCAAAGCTGAGCAGAATCCGCAGGGCGATCCGGCGGTGCAGGTTCCAGCGTTCCATGGCCAGCGCCACCAGGAATCCCCCCATAAACAGGAAGATAATGTAGTTAAAATATTGGGGAGCGACCGCTTTCCCGCTCATCACCCCGAAGAGCGGGAAGAGCACCATCGGCAGCAAGGCCGTTGCCGCCAGCGGGAGCGCTTCGGTAATCCACCAAATAGCCATCAATAATGCCACGGCGGCGGTGTAGGTAACCTCCGAATGGCCGGGTTTTAAGTCGAAGAAAAGTATAAAAAGGATGAAGACAACCGGCCCGAGCAGGGTAGCCCAGCGCTGGATGGATGTTTCTCTCGCACGGTAAAGTTTGGGCTGGGAAGACATGGCACGCCTCTCCCGTCTAGTACTGTCACTTGACTTTAATCACCACCATAGTAAAATCATCGTGCTGCGGGGCGTTGCCGCAAAATTCATTGATTGTCTTATGAACATGCTCCAACAACTGCTGGGCGGACAGATGAGCGTTTTCGGCAATCAGTTGCTCCAGGCGCTCCTCGCCGAACTCTTCCCCGGCGGAATTCATGGCCTCGGAAACGCCGTCGGTGTAAAAGACAAAGATGTCCCCGGGATGGATGGGCACTTTGTCCTGGTGAATGGTACTCCGAAAAACGTCGCCGCTGTCCATGCCAATGGCAATTCCTCCCGGGCTTAACAGGATCGAACGCTGATCTTGAGTATGATGCACCAACAGCGGATTATGACCGGCGCGG
>JAJRYW010000355.1 GCA_024275555.1 Calditrichota bacterium
GTCAGGGTATAGGGCCCATCGACATTATGATCATGAATTTCCCGGCCGGAGAAAGAGAGGGAAATGGTATTTATCCCGGCAGACAGGAAGGAAGAGTTGGCCGCAAAGCTCACCTCTTCGCCATTCGGGTCCGCCAGAATAGCCGTCCAATTGTAATTGGCGGAGGTGGTTATCTCCACGTCCATAGTAATATCCAGCTGGTCGAACTTGCCGTTGCTGTTCAGGTCGACGCCCGCATCGCCAAAGGTTCCGGTGGGGAAAATGTCCGGCCGATCAAAATCGGTGGAGAGATAAGCGGCGGTGGTATGGGCAACCGGGATATAATCGGCGATTAGTGAGATCGTATCGGCCAGACTCAGTTCACTTAAGGTGAGCTGCTCCACGGTGTAGGGGCCGTCGACGCCGTTTTGGAAGATGCGGAAGCCGTCAAACTTTAATTCCAGGGTATGTACGCCGGCTAACAGGGTGGTGTCTAACCCGGCGATAGTGATGACATTGCTGCCGTTGTCGACCAGTTCTCCTTTTATGGAATAGTCGCCGTTGGCGGCAATGGTTACCCCGACCTGCACCCGCAACTCATCGAACAAGCCGTCTGCGTCTGCATCAAACCCGGCGTCGCCGAAGGAGCCGTTAAACTCCGAGAGGCTCTCAGACACCGTGACAATTTTGGTTCCCTCCCGGCTGAATACCTGCCCGGAAGTACGCTCCGCTTCTACAGATATCCGGTACACCCCGGCCTGGGTGGTGTTGCTGAATTGGCCAAAATACTGTCCGTCGCCCGCTACCGGGTCGCCATTAGTGCCGTCGTCAACGAGGGTCACAGTTTGCACGGAGGCGTCGGGCAAAAGCACATGGGCTTGTGCAGTAGCATCCGTAACCGGAATCAGTTGATCCTGTACAATGGCGGTAATCTCGATGACCTCTCCGGTTCGGTAAAGGTCAAAATTTGTAGCAACTTCCAGGGTGATATCCGAGCCGCGGATAAAGGCGCTGGCAATATATACCTCGCCGGCAACAGCAGTTACATTGGTTCCGGTAATTTCGAACGTCCAATCGCCGGGGGTGTAACTCGTCATTTGATACCCCTGCACCTGCAATCCGAGTACATCGTTCATACTGACAAACTCAATATTGGGATCGGCTGCGGCTGCGGCCGGATCAATTCGATTTCCCAGGGGATCAATCACGACCAAATCCAGATCATCTTCGCCCCAGAGGATTTGTAACAAGACGTCGGTTCCGGCGCTAATGGTCATCACCTCGGTTTGAACCGCTCCGTTTTGCACCACGCCGCTGATGCTTTTGGGAGATTGCAATTCCGGGGTAGCCTGGGGTAAGAGGCTGCGACTGCGATTACTCTCTTTATTGAAAATACCGCTTCCCACGGTCCGCCGGGTGCGGGGAATCCAGCGATAAGGCGCTTTTGATTCCAGGGGGAGCAAATACGCGGGCAAACGCTGGCGCCGGTTGATGTCTGTAAATGGCGCGGGTGGAGAAAGGGGACTGGAGCGTCTTGTAACATGGGGGGAAACGCTATTAAAGACCGACATGTCCTGATGCATCCCGGAGTGAGTGGCAGATTCGTCCGACCCACTGGAAGCATGTTCTGGATGATCGATTGTAAATGGCAAAACGTATACACTCCAAACCGGCACAATGGTGTCATCCGGGCCGGGGATAAGCATGCTGCCGGAGACCCAACCGCCCTCATCGTAATTCCCGGCAATGGCGACATACTTGGTCTTTGGGTTGGGGGTGTAAGATAAATTATAAGCAGCCATGTAAACCGTGGTTAATTGATATCCCGCGGGCGCCGCCAGAGCCGCAATGATCGTAGGTAGGGGACCTATACGCCAAAGAATACCTTGTGCAATATCGGCAAGAGGCGAACCGCCATTAGGGGTGGCAATCATTACTTGCCGTTTGATATCATCGTGCCCTTGAATATGTTCGCGGGAATCCAAACCGCCTTTACTGTGGGAAACGATGTGAACGCTCTCCACACCATAGCGGTCTTTCAGTTTGTTTACCTCGGTAGCGATATTTACGGCATTTGCCTGAATGCTGGCCACCTTGCCATTTTGAAAGGCCGCCGTTTTGATCTGTTTCGCTTCCAAAGTCGGCCGCCATAAACCATCCCATATATTGGGCTCACCAAACAATCCATGTAAATGCAGCACCGGCCGCCAGGCATTGAACTCGATGGAGACCCAATCGACGGAAGTGCACCAAAACTCCGAGGTGTAATAGGGGGTTTGGGTGACCGGCCCCTCGGCGATGTAATTGCCGATATTCCAGTCATCTATAGCGATGACAATCCGGTTTACCGCCGGGGTAATGGTTCCCCCATCGCCGGGATCGGCCGGGAATTTCAGATATTCGATGGGGACATTAAACTCGTTCATTTTCCAGACCCCATTGGAGCCGCTCAGGTAAGTGCTGGGATTTGCCGAGGAAAGCGTTCTTCCGTTAACAGTGATGACATCGCGCTCCGGCTGCACGCCGTCGGCGATCATATCGGCCGGGATGTCATAGTCAACATCATACGCCGGCAGCCGTAGTTTGGCGTAAGCGGGCAGGATACCGTTTCCCACCAGGGTCTGCGGGGATGTCAGATAGCCCTGGCCGTCCACCTCGCCGACATAGCGGTCGATCTCCACCTCTATTTCCAGCGGACCGCCGCTGCGGAAGGTGCATCCGGTGTCAAGATAAGGGCCGATGTCCAGCACAAAGACCGTATCGCTTTTTGTCGGGGCCGGAAAAGGGGACGATCCCAGCGGCATTTGAGGTGCGCCGGTATCCTGGGCCAACATCGCCCCGGATAAAAACATTATACTAATAGCCAGCCAGGCATGGATATGCTTCCACTGTGCAAAACGGAGACTGGGGAGTTTCATTTTCTTTCTCCACATTAAATTTAGGCAGTTTGATGTAGTTTAAATCATTATTTTCGTATAAAATATTTCCACCGGGAAACCGTATTGATCTACGCGCTTGCCAACTTTCTCCCGCCCGCTCCAAAAGAGAAGCAGATATTCTCCGAACTGCTCCATGGCCAGCACGTTTCGGAAACCGGAGATATAGGAAAGCGGCGGGGTTAACAAAATCTCTTTTCGCTCCGTCCCTTTTTGCACAATGCTCAGGAACAGGTCGTTGTTAACCCAATACGGATTTTTATCCCAGGTGAACATTTGATGCCCGGGAATGTGGGCCCACCACTCTTTTTCCTGGTAGCGGTTGTCGCTATAGAGCAGAAAAATTGTCGTATTGCTATGGCGGATTAAAAAATTACCGCGCGGATTTTGGGCAAAGTATTCCGGGGGGGCCGGGTTGCCGCTGCCGGCTTTCAGCCATGGTCCGAACAGCCCTCGCTCCCCGTAGGCAACAAACAGGTCCTCCCCGAGGGGCTGCAGGGAAGGCAGATATAAATTATGGTTGGTCGCAAAGGCAGCCCCAAACTCTTTGCGGCCGGCGTCTATCTCGATAGGGGCGCTCCACCGTTCTCCCCGGTTTGGACTCATCACATAGAACAGTTTTCCCTGCATGGCAATGCCGGCTGGAGATTGATGACTACGGAATAGCTGGCTCCAGATAAGATACACTGTGTCCTTCCGGGCTGTGATGTAGGGCGGGGAGTGCTGAGTAGCGCTTTCCTCAAACCGCCATATAAATTGTGGTTTTTGCCAGGTATCCCCAAAGTCGTTGCTCCGGGTAAAAAACAGCCCGGTTTGATTGGTGTAAGCCAGGAAGAGGCGGCGTCCCGAATTGCAGACAGAGTACTTGGCGAGCGGTTCGGTGGATAAAAAAACGCTCGGTTCGGACCAACTCAGACCGTGGTCGGCGCTGCGGCGAACATTGAATCCCTGGTTGTACCAAAACACCAGCAGCGTATCCCGGCTGGCAAAAATCCGCGGCCCGAAATCCAGCGAGTAATAAGCCGTTTCGGCAATCCGGAACGGCGGCGACCAGCTCTCACCAGGATGGGCTCCGTACCGGTAAAAGATTCCCCGTTTCTGCTCCTGCCAAACCAGGTGAAGCCGGTTGCCGGCGGTTGCCAGCACGTCCAGCTTAATATCCTGCTGCGAGGATATCCCGGGTATCCGGGAGATCCGGTTGGGAAGGTTCTCCGGGTGTGAGGCGCTGGTTTCGCAACCGGCGGATGCGCTCAGAAGCGTCGCCGTCAACAGGCAATAAATGGTCTTTTTCCGGAACACAATGAAATCCGTTTAAGTACTGCGTTAAATCGGGTTATTTAAGCAACAACATTTTTTTAGCATGAGAAAACGACCCGGAACTGAGGGAATAGAAATAGACTCCCGAAGGAACCGGCTGACCCTGGGCGTCCTGGCCATTCCACATAATTTTATAGGAACCCGGGGCCATTTTTTCATCGGCAAGGACCTGTACTAATTGTCCCAGTAAATTATAGACCGCCAACCGCACCGGGCGCACTCCCTCTTTCTGCGCGGGAACATCAAAACGGATATAGGTGGCCGGGTTAAAAGGATTGGGAAAGTTTTGATAAAGCGCAAACTGCTCCGGAAGAACCTGCGGCGCTTCCAGAGTTTCTGTAAACGGGGAGAGGGTGTAGTCGTTTACCATAGCGTGGCTTACGGACAGCTCCATTCCCGGCTGACGGTTCCGAACCTTCCACTTCAGGGTCACGGCTTCCACTTTGCCGGTGTGCCCCCCGGGGGAGAACATTCCCACTCTCAAGCGGCCCTTCTCATCATCATTGATCATCAGTTCCCACCCGGAGAGAGAGGTTGTCGCTTCCATAAGCTGGAGTTGGCCCGGTGCATAGTTCAGATCAATCTGAAAAGAAAGGGCCTGGAATTCGGCGTCAAACCACAGGGTGGTGGAGACTTCATCCCGCTCGGCCGACCAATATTGATCGACGAAGACAAGCGGGGCGTCTTCCGGATTACTTTTAGAATAACCGGATAATCCCCGAAGCGCCTGGGTCCAGCTTCCGTCAATATCGCCCAGCAATACGGCTGAGAAATCCTGGTTGGTTTGATTGGACAGCAACGGCGTATAGGAACGGGCGGCCGGCTCGAAACGCCATTCCCCGCTGTGGTCGGTGGGGCCAAACGGGGCCAGACCAACCGCATAGCGGCAGACCAGCGCCGCGTCAAAAGTGAAGATGTTGCCGTCCTCATCCACATCGGCGGAGAGCGAGTCGCAATGATCGGCAAGCAAAATTCCCACGGCAATCTGGGCAATTAAAGCGGCGTCAAAACAGGTCACCGTCAGGGGCGGAATATCTCCGCTCTTGGACGGCGTGACCGTGTAGGTTAAGCCGCCGGCAATGTTGTTAAAAAGATAATTGCCGCTGATATCGGAAACCAGGCTGTCGGAAACCGCGCCGCTGATGTTCAGTTGCACACTGTCGACCGGGGCGGAATTCTGGCAATAGCTGATATTCCCGGCAATGCTGAAGACATTCTGAACGGTGTAAGGAACGCAGGGAACGCTGATCTTTGCTAACGGGTTATTGGCATTCAAGATGGCTTTGTCGATGCACAAATTAGTTGCCGAGCCCGGCGCGCCGACGACATTAAAAATAATTCCCACCAGGGCGCCGCTGCCGGTCAGGGCTTCTGTTCCGAAAGCGCCGACGACGATTTTCCCGGGCGTTCCGGTATTGACAATCGGGTCTCCGAATCCCTGGGAAATAGTACCCGCGCTGGTCGCGCCGACAACCGATAAGACCGTCTCATCAAAACTTACTTCCAATTGATAGGCCAGGATGTCGCGCCCGGTTACTTCTCCGATACAAACATAGACCGTGTCAATGCTGCCGGGGCCGCCCAGGTAGGAGGTTTCGCACCACTCGATGCTAATCGAGGGAAGTTCTTTCCCGATTTGTCCGCGGATTTCCCCGGAAGGATTGAGGGCAGTATGAATATTGACATAGATTTTTTCCGCAAGCAGCTTAGCGACCAGCCGGGGGGTGAGAGGCTCCGGATCGCTGTCGGTCCAATTTCCCACGGCCTGATTGCCCACAAAATCCGGCGTCAGGGTTCGCACCGCCGGGCCGTTGCTGCCCGCCGGTGCATCGTGAAAGTGAGCCGCGGTAATGCTGCCGCTGAGTCCGCTGGCCACAATGTCAAATGCTAAAGAATCTCCATTGGCCGAGAGGGTAAACACCGAGTTTCCGATTGCCGGCGTGGAGACCGGGGGAACCTCCTGGGCGCCTTCCAGGGTGGCATACATGGTTGTGGGAAGGCCGGCCGTCGCTTGCCCGCGGATTTCCCCGGAGGGGTTGGCGGCGGTAGCGATGTTGACATAGATTCGCCCGGCCAGGAGTTCCGAGACCAATCCCGGGGTCAGGGGCTCGGCGTCGCCCGATGTCCAGACGCCCACGGCGCTTTCTCCGCTGAACTCGGCGGTAATGGTGCGAACCACCGGGCCGTTGCTGCCGGGAGGGGCGTTCTCAAAAGAGGCGGAAAGCACCGGGCCGCTTAATTGATTTACTTCTATCTCAAAGGTCAGGCTATCCCGGGCGGCGTTCAGGGTAAAAAAACCGCCCCCGGCTGCCGTGGTTTGCAACGGGGGAACTACCTGGTCCCCTCTCAGGCAAGCCAGCAGATTAATGGGCTGTTTGTTAAAAATATTCCGGCAGGACATCCCGCCAATACCGGCGAAACCGGTTGGCCCGATCACCGCGCCGACGCCGGTGGTTTTGTCAATGGCAATCAATGTACTGGGGGTGCTGCCGGTTCCTTTGACGCCGTATAAACTGCCGTCATCGGTAAAAAAGATATCGGCGATGGCGCCTCCCAGGCCGGAGACGCCCACCAGGGTTGCCTGGGCGGTAAATATATCAACCTGGTAAATGGCGTCTTCTACGGCGGAGAAGCGGCCGGTGGAAGCATACAGTTTTCCGTCGGTGGGGTCAAAGGCCATTCCGGAGAACAGCTCGCCGGTATTGCCGATCCATTGGGAAGCGCCTGTTTCAACATCGATGCTGTATAAATCTCCATTCAGGTCTATTCCGTACAGGACATCGTCCGGGGAAAACCCGATTGCGTCGAGGTAGGATAATCCCGTCGAGGCGGTAAAGATGGCTTCCCCGGTCACACTGTTGAATTTATAGAGTTCTCCGGTAACCCGCTCGGTTCCAAACACAAAACCGTCGGCGTTGACAGCTAAACCGGGAATTCCGGAGAGGCCGGTTTCCCCGATCAGCGTACCCGCCCCGGTTATCGGATCGATGGTAAGCAATTTGGCGCCTCCAAAGCCATCCGTTGTGGCCAGGCAAACCCCGGGATCAACCGGGGTGGGCTCCCCGGGCCGGTTAAGAATAATATCGGCCGTCGCCGGGCTTCCGGCAACAACGGGAATAGGGCTGAAGAGCGCCGGGTCGTCAAGGTCCGGGTTGGAAGATTCGTTGGCGCCATTGTAAAACTCTCTCGGCCCGGGAAGGTCTCCCAGGGAAGGCGTCGCCCCCCCGCCGGGCGTCACAAATACCGGGGTGCTGAACCCGCCTTCGGCGGCATCGGAGATGTAAAGCAGGTACGATTGACCGGGAGTGAGACCGTTAATAGTAAAAGAGCCGTCATTAATACCTAACGGGCCGGCCCCCTGTGTAAAATCTCCGGAGATAGCCGAAACGGCGTCCGCGACAAGATCGTTGACATTTCTGGCAATCACCTGCACCCCGGTCAGGCCGGTCGTTCCATCGGTGTCATAAATAGTTCCGGTGATTGTTCCGGTGGTAGAAAAAAAGGCGGCGGCGGGGTACAAGGTAGAGAGGATGGCAATATCATCCGGGCCGGGAACGGCCTGAAACTCCCCGGTGGAAACACCGGAAACGGAGATAAACGGGTACATGGTCGAGATGTCCGCCACACTCAGGCCTTCGGCAAACAGGTCTGTCCCATCGGGTAAAATATTATCCGCCCAGAAGAGCGCCTGCCCGTTGACGATGGTGTGGGCTAAGTTTATAAAGTGGCCGTGCTCGTGGGTGATCACCCCCTGGAAGACTGCTCCCGGGGGACTGTTGCCCAAATCGGCCGGGTCGATATCCGTGCCGTCGAAAATCGAAAAACTTGCCGTAAGGATATTGGTGCCGGTCAGGGCGGTGGTCGGCCCGGCTATCCCCAGCACCCCCGGCGGCGCTCCAAAATAGTTGGCAATAATACTGCCGTCGCTGTCATAGACAACCGGGTTTAAGCCGTCGCCGACCCCGGGGCTTCCCAGGTAGGTGTCCGCATTGGCCAGAACCACATCGACCGGTAAATCCGCCCCCTGCACAAAAGAGATGGTCGCCGTGGGAACGGCTCCCCAGTTGTCAAAGCTGCCGATCGACAGCACATCGGCCTGGGCGTTGGTAAGCGGTCCGAAATCCCCTTGATCCAAATTGTATACAACCGGGGAGGTTGTGTCATACTGATAGGGCACGCCGGGAGAAAAAAGGATTAACGGCCCTCCGGCATACAGAAAACCGGTAAAAAAGATACTTATCAAACAACTAAAAATGAGGGTAGGTCGTTTTATCATGATCTTCACAGGTTTCTCCACACCTTAATATTGCTGAGCCAATTTTTTTACTAATGAGATAAGCAGGTCTGCACTGACCGGTCCTTGTTTGGTCGCCAGAAGTTTCTTTTCTTTCTCGGTCAGCGCGATGCCGGTTTCGGCAACCCCTTCGAATAAGTCCTGGTTTGCAATTCCGTTGAGATAGCGGCCCTCCGTTAAAACAAACTTGCCCTGGATCAACCCGATCGGCGAACAGAACCGGGTGATGGAACCTTCTTTGCAGAGGAAGAGCAAAACGTGTTCACCAGCCTGGTAGGTCGGGAATCCCGGCGGGGTTAACATTACGTTGGTATAGCGGGGGTCGGCGCTGACCCGCGGTTTGAGTAGTCCAAACTGGCGAAAGGTCAGGTAATCGCCGGTAAACTTCCCGGAGATCCGCTCGGACAGGCGAATGGTGATCTCCGTGTAGGGAGCAGAGGTCGGCGCGTCGATCCCATCGGTAACGGAAACAATTTCTCCGGTAAAGATCCGATCCGCCAGCGAGACCATCTCTACAAGATTCCGCTTCAGAACCGTTGTGGCCAGGAGATCGGCAAATAACGAAAACAAGAGAAGACCGGAGATGAAAACAGCAAAAGCAATTTTAACCCCTTTCGGGGTCTTAATCGACAATCTTTTGTCGATTTGTTCTGTCGAAGACAGCTTACTTTTGCACCGAAGTGTGCGAAAGTACTTAGATCTTGACATGCTATTCTCCTTGTAAGACTTGTGTCAGATTTTCTTATTCAAATATTCAAAATATTCAAATATCACGAAGGGATAATCGCAGGGAAGTTAAAGGGCTCTAATTGTATTATTAGTGCGCCCGGTCAAAATCCCGATTTTTTTTCCGGCGGTCAACAATCACAATAAGGAATGCAGCACAACAGTCGATCTGCTCTGAAGTTCGCAGAGAGAAATGGCTCCAGATACCCGGATGATCTCGAAAAAGCGTGTTGCTTTTATCCCGGTAAGGTAAATGGTTGATGGACTGCCAAAAAAATTGAAAAGACGACACCGTAAGAAAATCCACACTTCTACAGGACAAAAATATCCCCTGGCAGACATTCTTTTAAACGGTAGGAAAACCATCTACCAAAGATCATTGGAATTTATATGTCGAGACTATTGCTTAGAAAGATCAAGAGGGGGTCATACGAGTAATGCAATGGCTTAAGTTATGCATATGAAAATCAAGAACGCAAGAGATTTTTTAAATTCGGAGATAAATAGCTTAAAATAAACCGTTGAGAACAAAGACCCCTTGTTTGCGTAGCGGGGCTGTTTAAGGTTTATCGCATTTATTTTTTGGTATTTGTGCAACAGACGGATATAAAGCCGTTTGCCAACCACACCGGGCTGCCCCGATACGGTTCCGTTGGAAAAGCTGCGGTGTTAATGACAGTATAGCACGGTTGTTTAATCAAACTCTATCAGACTGCGGAGAGGCCGCTGTTGAGGCAGAGCCTCGGAGGGGCGCTCCAGCGCAGAGCACTGGAGCGAGTAGTAGAACTCTATCAGACTGCGGAGGGGCCGCTGTTGAGGCAGAGCCTCGGAGGGGCGCTCCAGCGCAGAGCACTGGAGCGAGTAGTAGAGGGACTAAAATAAATACTTTAAAAACAACTTGGGTGCGACAATAAAAAAATTGGTTTATATTTACTTTTTCAGCGATCGTTTATAAAATGAATTTTCAGGAGTACACATGGCTACCAAAGAAATCAAATTTACCATCGAACTGGATGAGAACAATCATCCCCGGAAAATTGAATGGGAAGCAACCGACGCCGGATTCCAGGGCAAAAAAGCCTGTTCCTCGATGCTGATCAGCATGTGGGATAAGGAAGCTCAGAACAGCATGAACATTGACTTGTGGACCAAAGAAATGATGATCCCCCACATGAATGTGCATATGATCCATACCCTGATGCACCTGTCCGATGTGTTCCGGCGGGCAACACGAAATACCGCTGCCGCGGAAATGATCAAACAGTTTGCCCATGAATTTGCAGCCAAACTTAAACAAGACAGCCTTGGTTAAGGCATACTTCTTTAAAACCCAATCGGAATGGCCGAATCCATGAACCCCTCTGCCGAGAAGCTAACGGAGTACCTGGAAGCCTTGCGCAAGCAGGCTTCCGGCGAACTGTACCGGGACGACTATACCCGTATTCTTTACAGCACTGATGCCAGTTTATACCAGGTGATGCCGCTGGCTGTCTTTATCCCCCACAGCAGCGATGATGTTCATGCGGCGGTCGAGTTAGCGGCTCAATACCAGGCGCCGTTGCTGCCGCGCACCGCCGGCAGCAGCCTGGCCGGGCAAGCGGTCAACGAGGCCGTGGTCATCGACATGAGCCGGCGCCTGGACCGGATTCTGGAAATTAATCCGGAAGAAAAGTGGGTGCGGGTGCAGCCGGGAGTGGTGCTGGATCACTTAAACGCCGAGTTGCGCAGCTACGGCCTAAAATTCGGGCCGGACCCGGCTTCCAGCAACCGGGCCGCCCTGGGCGGTATTGTAGCGAACAATTCCACCGGCGCCCATAGCATATTGTACGGGATGACCGCCGATCACGTGCTGGAGTGCCGCGGATTTTTGTCTGATGGCACGCCTTTTCATTTCCAACCCTTGTCTGAGGCCCAACTGGCTTTTCAGCAAAATCAGCCCGGGTTGATTGGCGATATCCACCGGGGCGTGGCAGAACTGGTCCGGGCGCAGGCCGAAGTGATACGGGCCGGAACACCCCACCACTGGCGGCGCTGCGGCGGCTACAACCTGGATCGCTTTATCGACCGGGGTGCTACATTCCTGTGGCCGCAGGATGAACGTTTTAACCTGGCAAAATTAGTTTGCGGCTCCGAGGGCACCCTGGCCGTCATGAGCGAGATCAAGCTTAACGTGGTGGAGCTCCCCCGGCAGTCGGCCCTGGCGCTGGTGCATTTTGATGATCTCTATGAGGCTCTCTCCGCCGTGCCGCTGATCCTGGAAACCGATCCTTCCGCGATTGAACTGCTGGATCACCTGGGATTAAGCAAGTGCCGGGAAGTGCCGGAGTACGCCCGGCTGCTCAAGACTTTTATGGAGGGCGATCCCCACTGTATCCTGATCACCGAATACTATGGCGATACGGAGCAGGAACTGAAAGAGCGGGTTGAGAAACTCCGCCGGCGCCTGCGGTCGAATAAAGTTCCGGCTCACATTGTTCCGGCGCTGCATCCGGAGTTGCAGCAAAATGTCTGGACGGTTCGCAAAGTCGGGCTGGGCCTGCTGATGAGCGTCAAAGGCGATTTTAAACCGGTACCGTTTATCGAGGACGCCGCGGCGCCGCCGGAACATTTGGCGGAATATATTTCGCGGATTGAATCGTTCTGTAACGACTTAGGGGTCCGGGTAGCCTATTACGCCCACGCCAGCGCCGGCTGCCTGCACGTGCGCCCTTTAATGAACACCAAATTAGCCGCAGAAGTCGACAAACTGCCTAAAATTGCCCAATTTGCCGCGGAGTTGGTGGGCGAGTACCGGGGAGCGCTTTCCAGCGAACACGGCGACGGGCGCTGCCGAAGCTGGCTGAACGAAGCCTTCTTTGGCAAAGAACTTTATCAACTCTACCGCCAGGTGAAGTACCTGTTTGATCCCCAAAATCTGCTCAATCCCGGCAATATTGTCGATGCAGGGCCGATGACCGAAAATCTCCGTTATGGAGCATCCTATCAAACCGTGGAGATTTCATCCCAGCTGGATTTCCGGGCCGACCAGGGATTTGCCCGGGCGGTGGAGATGTGCAACGGCGCGGCGGTATGCCGAAAACTGACTGCCGGGGTAATGTGCCCCAGCTTTATGGCCGTCCGGGAGGAAGAGCACAGCACCAGGGGCCGGGCCAACGCCCTGCGCGCCGCCCTCTCCGGAACTTTGCCGGAACAGGAATTTACCAGCAAACGCATGTACCAGGTGATGGATTTATGCATCGAATGCAAAGCCTGCAAAGCGGAATGTCCCTCTTCCGTGGACATGGCCAAGATTAAATTCGAATTTTTGATCCATTACTACCGCGAGCACGGCGTCCCGTTGCGCACCCGTCTTTTTGCGGCGACACCTGTCTTAAGCCGCTTCGGCGCCGGGCCGGCAGCGCCGTTTCTGAATCTTCTTTTAGGGGCCGCACCGGTAAAATGGGGGATGGAAAAGTTTCTGGGGATCAGCAGGGAGCGGAATCTGCCCCGCTTTGCCCGCCAGCCGTTCACCCAATGGTTTGCCCGTCGCAGGAAAGAACAAATACCAAAAGGAACCGCCGGGCAGGTGGTCTTGTTTCACGATACTTTTAACACCTACAACGACCCGCACATCAGTATTGCCGCGGTGGAATTGCTGGAGGCGCTGGGATACGAGGTGCTGCTGCCGGGCCGCTTTTGCTGCGGAAGACCGGCCATTTCCAAAGGATTGCTGGAACCGGCCCGCGCTGCTGCGGATAAGACCCTGGCGGCCTTCCGGCCTTTTGCCGAAGCGGGCATTCCCATCGTCGGTTTAGAGCCCGGCTGCCTGCTTAGCCTGCGCGACGACTATCGCTACCTGCTGCCGGATGATCCCCGGGTGGAGACGGTTGCCGGACAAAGTCTCCTGATCGAAGAATTCCTGACCCGGCTCCCGGGGGAGCAAAAAGAGTTGCTCCAAAAGCAGATGAAACCTCCCGCGGCCGAATTGCTGCTCCACGGACACTGCCACCAGAAATCTTTAGTCGGAACAGCACCAATGTTGCAAATACTTCAGTGGACCGGCGCCGCCGTTTCCGAAGTGGATTCCGGGTGTTGCGGCATGGCCGGCGCCTTCGGATACGAGGCGGAACATCTGGCCATTTCCAAAACAATGGCGGAACGCCGCCTACTGCCCGCCGTTCGCGAGGTTGCCCCGGGCGGGTTAATTGTCGCCCCGGGGACCAGTTGCCGGAGCCAAATTGCGGACCTGGCCGGCAAACGGGCCTACCATCCTGTAGAAGTGCTGCGGATGGCCTTAAAATAATCCCACGCATTCATCCATAAACATCCAAACCAACGGAGATAGCTACCTACGATGCCCACTCAGTATTATCAATTTTCGAATGTCCCATTTGCCTGGATAATATTTCTGGTCACCCTGTTTTGCAGCTATTATTTACTCAACCCGGAGCACCGGCTCTTAAACCGGTGGGCGCAGCATTCCTCCCCGATTTTGCGGGCTATTGCCGGTTACGTCTACTACCTCATGCCCAAATCGCTGGAGAGTTGGCTGTTAGACCCGCAGGCAATTTTTGAACGGCGGCAATATTACCGCATTTTTACCCATGGATTAATCCATGCGAACTATATTCATCTCTTCATGAACATGATTGTTTACTGGTATTTTGTTTTTCCGCTGGAGCTGGTGGTCGGGCACTGGCGTATGCTGATGATCTACCTGGGCACGTTGTTGCTGGGAGGAGTCGTCTCGGCCTGGCGGAAACGCGGCGACGAGAGCTACAAATCCCTGGGGGCTTCCGGGGCGCTCTCCGGCGTGGTGTTCGCCTTTATTCTCTACTTCCCGGACGCTGTCTTCCTGGTGTTTTTTATCATCCCCATGAAAGCCTGGTTAGCCGGCCTGCTTTTTATGGTCATCAGCTACTATGCCGCCCGGGGGAAGCTGAGCCTGCGCAAAAGCCTGGAAAAAGCAGCCCAATTTTTTTACCGGCGCGGTATGCTTGCCCAGGCGCAATTTATTGCAAGCCTTTATAACCGCCCGCAGGGAAGTTCGCTCAATATTGATCATGAAGCGCATATGTGGGGGGCCTTGTTTGGGATGGTCTTAACGATCCTCACCTACCCGGCGGTCTTGATACGCTTTGTAGAGCGGTGGCTGGGCTAATCCCCGCCGCAGCGTTGCGCGGCTCTTGACCCCGGTCAAAATCGGTTTGTCCGTTTTTGCAAAGTAATGCGGCTGGTGCGGGTTCCCGCGAGAAGGATACGGGGATGCGGCCGGAGTCGGTGTTTCGCCGCCGGCAATGGACAATTGGGCGGTAAAAAGAGAGGTTCGTGAAATCGAAGGCTTCGAACATGATCGGATTTTTTTCGGGGTTCAAAGCGACAACATCCTTCGCCAAGATTTCCGGCAGGGCGGCAGGAGGTGTGTCCGGGCAAACATTTTTTAATACCGATCACATGTTGAACTTAATTTGACGCAGAATTTCGCTGATCCCGGCAGATTTCCGCTGAAGGAAACATTTTGGGATTTAATCGGAATGACCGTTTTTGTTTTAAAACAGTTCTCAGCGTTTCTCTGCATTTCTCCGCGTCAAATTTTCTACTCGTGATTTGCATTTTTACTCGTCCACTAACTCCCGTACAACGCGGATCATTTCCTGCGCGCCGAACGGCTTGGTAAAAACATGGCGCGCCCCAAGCGCCCGGGCCATATCCAGGTGGGATTGGGGATGCACCCGGGCCCCGCCGGACATGGCAATGATTTTTATGCCCGGGTGCTCCCGGCAAAGCTCCATGATCATTTCGATCCCCTCTTTTTCCGGCATAATCAGGTCGGTGATGATCAGGTCTACCGCTTCCCGGCGGTAAATCCCGATAGCCAAATTGCCGTTGGCTGCTTCCAGAACATCATACCCGGCTCGCTCCAGCATTGTTCTAAGCATTTCGCGAATCTCTATATCATCGTCTACAACCAGAATACGGGTCATGTTTTACGCCTTCCTCTCTTTTTCAGGGCGCGCTGGATGGCTCTCCCCAAATCATTCAAAACTATTGGTTTCAGAATAAATTCATGAATGCCCATTGTTTTGGCGCTTTCCGGGGTAACCATCTCGCTAAAGCCGGTCATCAGAATGATGGGGATATCGGATCGGATGGTTAACAGCTTCCGGGCAATCTCTACCCCGGTAATGTCCGGCATAGTCTGATCGGTAATGACCAGGTCAAACTTGTCCGGAGCTTCCCGGAAGACATCCAGCGCTTCCGTCCCATCGGTCTTCGTGGTCACCTGGTAGCCGAAGTACTCTAACATCTGTTTTCCCATAGAAACTATTTCTTCATCATCATCAACGATCAGTACATGGCCTTCTCCGTCAAGCTTAAACGCCCCCTCAGAAGACTCGGCGTCCGTATCGCCGGCGCTGACCGGGAAAAATATCCGAAATGTGGTTCCTTCACCGGGTTTGCTTTCAACGACGATCTCGCCGTTGTGATTCACCACAATCCCGTGCACCACGGAAAGCCCCAGGCCGGTTCCTTCCCCGATTTTCTTGGTGGTAAAAAAGGGTTCGAAAATTCGTTCCTTGGTTTTTTCATCAATACCGCAGCCGGTATCACGAACTGTTAGCTGTACATATTCCCCCTCGTGCAGCCGCGGATGAAGGTAGGCAAATTCGGCGTCAATGCGGGTAAGCTCCAGGCTTACTTCCAGCACCCCCCCATGCTCACGCATGGCGTGATAGGCATTGGTGCAAAGGTTCATTATAACCTGCTGCAATTGAGTGGGGTTCGCCAAAACCGTTTCATCTATTGAACGGATATTTTTACGGAGCTTAATAGTTGCCGGCAACGATGCTTCCAGGAGCTTCAAAGATTCTTCGATAATAAGATGTATCTTTACATGGCTAAAGTTCTCCTCCTCCCTTCTGCTGAAGGTGAGTATCTGCTGAACGAGTTCCTTCGCCCGATGCGCCGCTTTTAAAACGCGCTGCAAGTCCGCATGGGCCTGACTGTCGGCGTCCACGCTGGTGATGGCCATATCGGTATAGCCAATTATCGGAGTCAGAATATTATTGAAATCGTGGGCAATCCCCCCCGCTAAGGTTCCGATGGTTTCCAGTTTTTGGGCCTGGCGAAGCTGGGCTTCCAACTGAGCGCTTTGATCTTCCATGGCCTTGCGCTCGGTAATATCGATAACCGTGGCGGAAAACACCATGGGCGAACCACTCTCATCAGCAATCATAGACGCGCTCATGAGCACCGGAAAAATCACCCCGTCTTTTCGTATATGCCAGATCTCCTCGGCATTGATACCGCCTTTGTTTTTGATGGTCTTGATCAGATTGAAGCAATCCTCTACTTTCTCCGGGGAATAGAAAACGGACAAGTGTTTTCCGGCAACCTCCGCCGGGATAAAGCCGTGCATTTCCGCAAGCGCTTCATTTACATAAAGCAGTATTCCGTCTAAATCGGCAATAAGGGTTCCGTAGTTTGCCTTGTCGGAGATCGATTTAAATTTTTTCAGGTCGTCCACCGCCTGCTTGTGCGCGGTGATGTCCCGCAGCACCACCGTAAAAATAACCTCGCCGTCCATTTTAAGCTTGGAAATGGAAGCTTCCGCGATGAACTCTTCCCCGTTCTTCCGTCTCCCGAATATCTCCCCGCGTTCTTCCATCCGGCGGGAAACGGCAGAGGAAGCGGAAAAATCGGCGACATGTTTGGGATGAACAGTCCGGTATCTTTCCGGAAGGAGAATATTCAGGGGCCGGCCCAGCACTTCTTTTGAGGAATAGCCGAAGATATGCTCTGCCCCTTTGTTAAAAATGATAATTTTCTGCTCTTCATCAACAGAAATTATAGCTTCCTCGGCAATATCCAGGATACCGGCAAAACGCGCCCGGCTTTTGCGCAGCTCATTTTCGGCAGCTTTCCGTTCGGTGATGTCGACATGCATCATCAGGGCCCCGGAAAAACCGCCGCCGGAGTCGGTTAAAGGAACAGCGCTTACCAAGGTGGAGATAATCCGGCCGTCGCGGGTCGTCAGTTCGCATTCCTGTTGGGTAACATCGCCTCCCCGGGACAGGTTATAACAAAGACCTTTTATTAGTTTTGTATATGATTTTTCAGTGTAATAGTTGGCTAACGGCTGTTCCAGAACTTCTTCCAGGGTGTATCCTAATGAACTTAAGAAACGCTGGTTACAATCTTCAATAACCGGCTCTCCGTCACAGTTCCTGATCACCAGGGCCTTAACCGGCGCCTGTTCAAACAAATTGCGATACCGTTTTTCCGCCTGCACCACCATTGCTTCGGCAAGCTTGCGGTGGGTAATATCGAGCACAATACCATTCATCCGGAGCGGCAGGCCGCTTTTATCACGGACAACTTCCGCCCGCGCCTGAACAAAACGCTCCTCCCCGTTGGGAAGGGTGACGCGGAAATCACTATTAAAGGCAAAATCTTTTTGTATCGAGATTTCCAGGCTCTCTTGCAGTTTTTGGCGGTCCTCCGGGTGCACCAGGGTGAAGAAGCGGTCAAAGTTTCCCTCCAGTTCCTCCTGCTGAATACCGAAAAGCCGGTAAGTTTCCTCTGATAAGTAGACCGTATTGGAGCGAAGGTCCCACTCCCAAAACCCCAGCAGGGCAATGTGCTGGGCGTTTCTCAGGCGGTGTTCACTCTTGCGCAATTCCATATTTGTACGTTGAATCGAGCGAAAGACGGGTGCAATACCGGCAATACCGGCAACCATTAAAATGGAAATCAACAAAGCAATGAGTTCGGCGGCCATATCCGGGAAATAACCGATATCGCCGGTAAGGTAGCGGGTAAAAGTAACCGCCCGCCGAAGCACCATTAGAAAAATGGCTGTCGCGATAGCAGTCCAGGCAAAGCGATGACCGGTAACCTTAATCAGCCATAAGGCGATCACCGCGGCCGACAATTGAAGGATTATGGAAAAAGAGAGAACAATAATAAAACTCATTAGAGCAACCTCCATCAAACAGAAAATCCCCTCTCTCTTAGATTTTTTTCTCAGGGCATGGAGAGCTGGCGGATTGATGTTTCCACAGCTCCTGATCAATCTTAGATGAGCTCTGTCTTAGCTTCCCGGGTGAGTTAAAAGGTCTTGTTTTGCTAATCTGTGGGAAAGGTGATTTTGCTTGAGAATCCTGATTCCTAACCTTGGTTGGTTTAAATTTTCCGGTTTCCCTTTAGTTTCGGCATTTTCAAAAGAAGACTGTAGATTTTTTTTA
>JAJRYW010000356.1 GCA_024275555.1 Calditrichota bacterium
GAAGCATAAACTGTCGAACGGGTTCGAGACCCAAAGCTCAGTCATGCTTTCTGGCAGGAAAATAATGTCTTGGTTGACAACTTTCCAGCTCACTTTAATTATACGAAGCTCAGCCTCCTGGCTGGGACTGCTGGCTGAGCTTGTCGAAGCCAGCAAGTACGAATTGTCGTTTATTTAAGTGCAATTACTTATTTTAAATAAAAGAAAAAGAAAAACAAAAAAGAGGTTTATCAGGATGAAGTTTCTTCTTCGAGCAATGATTGTTTTGGTGGGGCTGCTATCGGCTTGTAGCGACAACACCCCGGAAACGCAACCTCCCCGGCCGGCGATGACTACGGCCTTTCAATCCCAGTTGGCGTTGACGGTTGAAGTGTACCTGGAGTTAAAAGACGCCATGGTTACCTCCGAGCCGGAGATTGCCCGGCAAAAGGCCGATGCGCTGGTTATCGTCACGGAGGCGGTCCCCAGCGGCGACCTGACCGGCGAACTGAAGAACACCTGGCAAAATGAACTGGCCGCGCTGAAAAGCGCCTCGGAACAGATCAAAACCACAGAAGACCTGGAAAAACAACGGAAGGCCTTCGCACAGCTTTCAACGGTCGTGATCGAAATAGCCCGGGATTTCGGCCCGCTGGAAAAGCCCCTCTATGTGCTGCATTGCCCGATGGCATTTGACAACCAGGGAGCAGACTGGCTGAGCAACGTCAAAGATGTGAAGAACCCTTACTTCGGCGACAAGATGCTCAAGTGCGGCGTTGTTGCCGACTCCATCAGCGTGCAATAGCCCCGCCGGCCGCCGCAATGGAACACATTTCAGCAACTCCGGAGCGGCGGGGTGGGATTTCCCAACCCTCCGTTCTGACCGGCAATTCCCGGGAAAAATCTTAGCTTATTGTCAAGAAAAACCAACCCTATAGCCGAGGATAACTATGCAAACCCTCTTAGCACTTGTTCTGGTTATTATATCAATTATGTCCCACTTTTTATTGAGCGAACACCTCGGCTATTTCCAGGAATATCCCTGGTTCAGCTATGCGGGAATGCTGCTTGGAACCGGGATCATTGTCTGGCGAACGGTTCAGCGGTTCACTTTTTTACGCCTGGGCGCCATGCTGCTGGCCGTGCTGCTGGCCGGCGGATTCCTGTGGTATACGGTGGACTATTCGGCATATAATCAACACACGGCAACCCTCTCCGCGGGGGATGAAGCGGACTCCACTTTCCTGAACATCCAATTGCTGAATGAGCAGCAGCAACCGGTTGTTTTAGGCGAACTGCTCCGGGAGGCTTCCCTGACCCTGGTCGTGCTGAACCGGGGGGTGTGGTGACCCTTCTGTCGCGGGGAGTTGGTTCAACTCCAAAAACAGAAAACCGAGTTTGATAAGTTGAATATCCGGATTATTTCCATTTTACCGGAAAAAGCGGCGGAGATGAGTCAGGCCGCCGGGGTAACCTTTTCCCTGCTGGAAGACCGGCCGGGAAGAGTGATGGATTATTTAGGACTGCGCCATGTGGGCGGCGATCCGGCCAATCCCGGGCAGGATATCCCCCAATCGGCCAGTTTTCTGTTCAATCCCGATGGAAAGGTGATCTGGGTGCATATTGCCCGCAATTACCGGGTGCGGCCCAAACCGGAAACCATTCTTACCCGCGCCCGCGAGTACCTCTCTCGGCAAAACGGCGAATTTTAATTCCCCCCTTTACTGCACAAAAAAACCTGCGCTACGGCTGCTTTGGCAACACCCTGCCAAAGCGCCGACAAGGTTTTCAGCCGCCCTGCCGCCCCCCGGAAACAATTGGAGAATAGTATACAGCCCCCTTAGAGAATATTCTCCACACCCCGGGGCATCCGAGCTTAACAGCCCCCCGGCTATTTCAGCTAACCTGCTGTTTGTTATACGCTTGCCTGTCATCCATATAGTTTGGCATTGGATTTGACTATATATAAATAGAGATCGTTAATAAAAAGGGATTTATCTTTGAAATAAATTGATGCGCAATGAGTTATCTGAAAATTCACCCGACTGCCCTGGGAGTTTCTCTTGGCGTTTTAGAAGGGCTGCCCATTAGTTTGGCTACCATCATTTTGGTGCGGCAGGGGGAAACCGGAGCAACTTTTCTCAGCAAACTTTTCCCGTTTTACGATCTTAGCTGGAGAGGCGCATTGATCGGGCTGGTTGCGGGCTTCATCGACGGCTTTATTGGCGGACTGATTATGGCCTGGATTTACAACGCCCTGGTCGAACGAAGCAACAACAAAAGAAAGGAAATATAGATGGTTATCGATTTAGTTTGTCATATGGAGATTGATCCCGCTCGCAAGGAGACACTGCGTATCGTCTACCAGGACAACACATACTATTTTTGTACTAATTTGTGCATGGTTCATTTTCAGGAAAATCCGGAAAAGTACATCCGGGAATTTCAAGACGGGAAAATTCAAAAAATGCACAAAGGTTCCGGCAACAAAGCTTCTTCATAAAAGCACTCCTCACCCCCCCCTCCATACCCGCGTCCCTGAGTATTTTCAGGGGCGTGGTCCTTATTTAACTATGTTTGTTCATGCGAATCACGAGTTGAAAATTTGACGCTGAGAAACGCTGAAAATTGTTTTAAAAACAAAAAGAGTCGATCCGCTTAAATCCGTATTCATCCCGGTTGTGAGAGGAAAGCGAGAAAACCGGGGAAAGATATTAAGAGCATCAAAAATTCAGGATATATATAAATGATCTCAGCGGGAATCTGCCCAATCAGCGGTATTCTGCGTCAAATTAAGTTCAACCTGTGATTGGCATTATTCATTTATTGCAGAGAATTGTAGAATAGTATACAATTTATTGTAGAATTATCTCTAAACCCTTTAAAGAAGTTTAATCTCTCACTTTTTGCCGCCATCGTTAACCTGTTGTTATACCGGAAATTACAGGAAGCCCAGAAAACTGGCACACCTCTTGAACTAAGTTCTGTTACAAACCCAATTTTAAAAACAGGGTTAAAACAGAAACGACCGTCAAGCAGGAGCATCATCATGCATGAATCATACGATTACGGCATTTGGTCCATGGTCATATTTAATGTGATTCTCTTTGGCGGATTTGTGCTGGGATTTTTACGTCCCAGGAAGAAGTACGAGTGGCGCACCCTGGGCGTTTTTGCCGCTTTTATTGTGGCCCTCTTTACCGAGATGTACGGCTTTCCGCTGACCATTTATGCGCTGATCTCCCTGTTCGGAGATAAGTTGGGCGTAGCCGATCCTTTCCAGCATGTCAACGGGCACTTGTTGGGCGTCCTGTTCGGCGCCCCGGAATGGGTCAAGTTGGTAATTTGCCAGATCGGCGGTTTTGTGATGCTGATCGGGCTGATCATTATGGGAAAAGGCTGGAGACAGATTCACGAAGCGCAGGGGCAGTTGGTAACCGGGGGAGTCTACGCCTATGTGCGCCATCCCCAGTACTCCGGCCTGTTTCTGATTACCATCGGCATGTTGATCCAATGGCCAACCCTGATAACCCTGATCATGTGGCCGGTGCTGATGATCGCCTATTACCGCCTGGCCCTCCGGGAAGAGAAAGCGGTCATCGAACAATTTGGGGAAGTTTACCTGGAATATAAACGGCGGGTTCCGGCCTTCATCCCTCGCCGTTCCCGAAACAGGCAACCAGTAAATATATCGTCGGACCAGACAAAGGAAGTGCAATTATGAATGACCGGATGGTACATATTATCGGCGCGGGTCCGGCCGGACTGGTTGCAGCGATCAACCTGGCCCGCTCCGGATACAAAGTTGTCATTCACGAGCAAAAAAAAGAAGTGGGTTGGCGCTTCAACGCCGATTTCCAGGGGATTGAAAACTGGACCACCCGGGAAGATGCGCTGGATGTTTTTAAAACCATGGGTGTTTTTGTCAATTTTAACTGCGACCCCTATCATTGCACCGATTTTTACGGGCCGAATCTGCGCCCGAAAACCGTCGAGACCGATCGCCCGCTTTTTTATTTAATCGAGCGGGGGGGCAATGAATGGTCGCTGGACCAGGGACTAAAACGGCAGGCGTTGGCGGAAGGAGTGGAAATTCACTGGGGCGAAAAAGTCGACACCCTGCCCTCCGGATGGGTCATCGTCGGCGCCGGCCCTAAAGCGGCTGACGCGATTGCCAAGGGGATGGTCTTTCAAACATCGCACCCCAATTATTCGGCCTGCTTCCTGGACAACCGTATTGCCCCGGGCGGCTACGCATACTTGCTGGTCAACAATCACCGGGCAACCTTTGCCACCTGTTTGTTCCGAAATTTCCGGGACGAACGCGCCTATTTTCAACGCGCCCTGGAATCCCTGCAAAAAGTGCTGGACATTGACATCAATGAACCCCGGGAATTTGGCGGCTTTGTCAATTTTTTTGTAAAGCCGACCGCCGTTAAACAAGGGCGGGCGCTCTACGTGGGAGAAAACGCCGGGTTTCAGGACGCCTTATGGGGGTTCGGCCTGCGCTACGCCATGCTCTCGGGCTACCTGGCCGCCGTCAGCATCCGCACCGGCCTGTTTTATGATGAACTCTGCGAACAGCAATTGAAACCGGCTATGGAAGCATCAATGGCAAACCGCTGGCTGTTTGATATGATGGGAAATTGGGGATATCGACTGATGCTGCGTAAAATGATCGGCGAGGATGATATTATTGAAACCCTTCGTCGTCACTGCCGCTTAACCCCCATCAAACGAGCGTTGTCATTCATCGCCAAAAAGCAGTACCGGAGCCGGTTGATTGATAAACAGTGTATGCACCAGGATTGCGGTTGTGTCTGGTGCCGGCATTGCGCCGAAACTTTATCTTCACAAAAACCCAATATCATTCAAAGGAGTCCTGAAAATGTCGGATAATTTAGTCTGGTTTGTTTGGTCGCTGGGATTGATTGTGATTTGGCTAATCGTTTATTTACTGCGGCGGGACGCCCGCAAGCGGATGCTGTGGGCGAGCCTGATCACCACCCCGTTTGGGTTAACCGAACCATTGTTTGTTCCTGAATACTGGCATCCCCCTTCATTGTTCGATTTAGCCCACCGTACCGGTTTTGATATTGAAAGCCTGATCTTCTGTTTCGGCATCGGGGGACTGGGAATCATTTTCTACGACCTGATTTTTAAAGTCGAACACCGGAAAATGAGCGAGGGGGAGATGCATCAGCACCGGCACCGCTTTCACATCTGGACGCTGCTGTCCCCCATAATTGTGTTCCCCCTCTCCTATTTTTTTATTGATTGGAACGTCATTTACTCGGCCACGCTGGCCATGTTTGTCGCCGGGTTAGCCGCCCTGTGGTGCCGGCCGGACCTGAAAGCAAAGATCTGGATTGGCGGCTTGCTCTTCCTGGCCTTTTATGCCGTTTACTTTCTCTCGCTGGGCCTGCTGGCGCCGGGATATGTGGAAAAAGTCTGGACGCTGTCGGCCATTTCCGGCATCGAATTTATCGGGATTCCTATCGAAGAACTGGTGTTTGCCTTTACCTTCGGGATGCTCTGGTCCAGCTATTACGAACATTTGAACTGGCTTAAAATCGGGCCTCCCCGGAAAGCAGTTGAATAATCGGGTTTTCTGCAACCGCCCTGCCGGTGATTGCCTGAGCAAAACATACAACAGGAGAATTTGAAATGGCACAAAACAAGGGAGAACATTCCCGGGAATCATCCAAATCACGCCGCTCCTTTCTTAACATATTGTTGGGAAGCAGCCTGGCCGGTTTTGTTGGCTCCATTCTCTACCCGGTCTGGAGATACCTGACCCCGCCCAAAGGCCCCGGCGAAGCAAGCCCGACCTCCGTCTTAGCCGGAACCGTGGACGAACTGAAGCCCAATAGCGGCGAAATTATAAAATATGGCCGCAAGCCGGTCATTCTAATCCGCACCGAAGCCGGAGAATACCGGGCCTTCACCGCCATCTGCACTCACCTGGAATGCATTGTGCAATACCGGCCGGACTTCCAGCATATCTGGTGCGCCTGCCACAACGGCCACTATAATTTACAGGGAATTAACATCTCCGGCCCGCCCCCGCGCCCGTTGGAGCCGTTCAAAGTGAATATCAAAGAAGGTAAAATTTTTGTTTCGAAAATAATTTAAGCCGAATCAATCCCGCTCCTGCGGAGACCCCGCAGGAAGTCGGCTTAGCCCGGTGAACAGCTCAACCTCGAAACAATCGCACCAGGAGGAAGTCATCATGTTAAAATTGGCCGATTTCGTTCTTCGGTATCGCCGGGGAGTGATCATCACCATGCTGCTGCTTACCGCGGGATTTGCCTGGATGGCTACCCGGGTCGGCCTGAACGCCGACTTCTCTACCTATTTAAGCCAGGATGATCCCCTGGTGCAGCAATACAATCGCATCGGGGAAATATTTGGCGGAAATTCGATTGGCTATGCGCTGATCTCCGGGGATGATATTTTCCGCAAAGAAAACCTGGAACTGATCCAAAAACTGACCGAAGCATTCAATGATGTCGAGGGCGTCAGTTACGCTACCAGCCTGACCAACATTACCGATTTCCGCAAAACGGAATGGGGATTGGAAATCGGTAAATTGTTGAACCGCGGAAAGATTCCCGACGCGCCGGAGGAGTTAGCCCGGCTGAAGGCCTATGTGATGCAGAAAGATCGCTTCGAAGGCAACCTGGTCTCCGATGACGCTGAGGCAACCGCCATCATCCTCAAGTTTACCGGCAACGACAACGGCGTCAGCCAATTTGCTGCTTCCTTAAACGTGAAGCAAGCCGCCGATGCGGTTCTCGCTGCCTATCCTTTACCCGCGGGGACCCGCATCTACTACGGCGGGATGCCCTTTCTTATTTTCAACATGACCCTGCTCATCACCAATAATTTTATCGTCCTGCTTCCCCTGATGGTATTCGTACTGCTGCTCATCCTTTACCTGGGCTTCCGCCACTGGACCGGCGTGGTATTCCCCCTGTTGGTGGTAATTGTCGCCGATATCTGGATTATGGGACTGATGGGCATTTTCGGGTTAAATTTCGACTTGCTCAGCGGAATTGTACCGGTGGTTCTGTTGGCATTGGGCAGCGCCGACGGAATACATTTAATGAAACGTTACTTCGAGCGGTTGCAGCAGGGCGAATCCACCGCCGAAGCCGCCCGAATGACCTTCGGAGACATGAGTAAACCGGTAATCCTGACCACCATAACCACTATGGCCGGGTTTTCCTCGCTGCTCATTTCCGATTTCTCCGTGATTCAACAGTTCGGTTTGCTGGCCGCCGTGGGGGTGTTTTTAGCGCTGATCATCACCCTCACGCTGCTGCCGGCGCTGCTTTCCTACGGGGTGGCGCCGCAGTCGGTGCGAATGAGCCAACGAAAAGAAAGCGGCATCTGGAACCGCCTGGGAGCGGCGGTGTATCGTCGCCAATTCGCCATTCTCATCAGCGGCGCGCTGTTGGTCGTTCTTTCCCTAATCGCCATTCCCCGCATTGCCACCGATGTGGATTGGACATTGTGCCTGGCAAAGGGCAGCGATCCTCTCCATGCGGAAATGCTGCTCCGGGAAAAATTCGGCGGCTCCCTGCCCATCCAGGTGCTGGTAAAAGGGGACCTGAAAGACCCGGCAGTTCTGAAGGAAATGCGCGCTATCGAACGTCGCCTGGAAACCATCCCCCTGATAAGCAAATCACAATCGATCGCCGGCGTCATTGCCGAGATGAATGATGTCATGAATGATCATTATACCGTACCGGTCGATCCGGCCGGCGTGGCCAACCTGTGGTTCCTGGTGGAAGGGGAAGACCTGGTGGATCAGTTGGTTGCCCAAAACGAGCGGGAGGGATTGGTGCAGGCAAAACTGGCTACCTGGCATACCGGCTCCCTGGTTGCCGCAGTGGACAGCGTCAACCGTTTTCTGGCGACCCTGCCCGATACCATCGCCGTGGTCAATGTAAACCGGCTGCCCGACGGAATCCGGGAGCGGCTCCAATCGATCCGGCTTGGGCAGATAACGGAAAACCTGATGGAGGAATTGCGCCGGTTCGGCGTCAAGGCGGATCGGGCGCAAATACGGGAAATAGTCGCCGGCGGGCTAAACCGCAGCCTGGATAGCGATGCGCGCCAACAGGCCACAAAGGCGGTTGCGGCATATCTGAACAGCCCCCAGGCCGAAGCGTAACTGCCCGAAGCCGTTGTAGAGAAAATCAGTAAAGCAATTGCCGCCAGCCTGCGCGATAACCAAATCCCGCAAACAACGGAAATTGAAGCGCTTGTTCTCCGGCAGGCGCCCGGGGTAAA
>JAJRYW010000357.1 GCA_024275555.1 Calditrichota bacterium
TTCGTAGTGATGAATATGAAAACCCTGTGAAGAAATACTTTAAATCCATTGTTCTCGTTCACAAGCTTCGTGAAACGAGAGCACTTGTGGGTTTCACCCGGTTGTTACCAGATGATGGGAAAACGATCAGAGAAATGAGAGCGGAGCTTTCCATTAGTAATAATATTAACTGGTTGCCAGCTATCATTGTCAAAGGTGAAGGGGTTTTCTTTGAATTTGATAATGAAATGATTGATGAGTGGCTGAAGAATCCTGCTGTGAATTCGAGATTCAAGATGCTACGAAATAATTATACTTCAGCCAGACGAGAAATAAATCCTCGATTCATCTTAATTCACACTTTTGCCCATGTTCTGATAAATCAATTTAGTTATGTGTGTGGCTATGGAAGTTCAGCCTTACGAGAACGAATATATTGTGATTGCGATCCCGAAACACCAGATAATCCAATGAATGGTGTACTGATTTATACCGCCTCAGGTGATTCCGAAGGTTCACTTGGAGGACTGGTCAGACAGGGAAAGCCCGGCTATCTGGAAGAGATTGTCGAATCGGCATTATTTGCTGCTCAGTGGTGTTCGGCCGATCCAATATGTATTGATAGCAAAGGACAGGGGCCTGACAACTGCAATCTTGCTGCCTGTCATAACTGTGCACTTTTGCCAGAAACTTGTTGTGAGGAGGGAAATAGACTTTTGGATCGCGCTTTGGTTACCGGAATGCCTGACGATCCCCAATTGGGATATTTCTATGAATTTGATGATTAAAAAATTGTGTAAAAAAATACACAATAGAGAGGCCAATGTCTCTCTATGTGTATCCACAACTTCCTATGCAATAAATTTTCTGACTACCAGTCTGGTAGAATTGCCTAAATATTCCTGCGCAACCGGGCTACCGGAAGGCCTAACTGTTCCCGGTACTTGGCCACGGTGCGACGGGCAATCGGGAATCCTTCTTGCTGGAGCATTTTGGAGAGCTTTTCGTCGCTGTAGGGTTTGCGGGGGTCTTCGTTGGAGATAATTTCTTTTAAGCGCTCTTTGATGCGCAGGGTGCTCACGGATTCGCCGTCGTCGGTTTCCATGCCTTCGTTAAAGAAATACTTCAGCTCAAAGACGCCGTAATCGGTATGAACGTACTTGCCTTTGCAGACGCGGCTGACCGTGGAGATATCCATCTCGATATCCTCGGCGATGTCTTTCATAATCATAGGCTTAATGTATTCCGGCCCTTTAATGAAAAAATCCCGCTGGCGGTTAACGATGGCTTCCATGGTTTTTTGCATAGTCATCTGGCGCTGGCGGATTGCCTTGATAAACCATTTGGCCGAGTCAATTTTCTCCTTTAAAAATTTGCGCACCTCCCGGTCGACGATCTTCTTGGGTTGCCGGATCATTTTTTTGTAGTGATTGCTGATCCGCAGGCCGGGCATTTTGTACTCATTTAAGGAGATCACCAGTTCATCATCCACCATTTCCACATAAAAGTCCGGTACGATGTAATTCTGTTTGGTATCGGAATAGCCTTCGCCGGGCTTGGGGTTCAGTTTGGACAACTCCTCCAGGGCTTTTTTGACTTCATCCAGCGAGAGGTTCAAATCCGCGGCAACTTTTTCAAAACGCTTATTGATAAAATCGGTGTAGCTTGCCTTTAAAATACGCTCCAGGGTGTCGTAGCGTCCGTCTTCATTTTTGATTTCCACCTGAACCAGCAGGCACTCCCGGAGGTCCCGCGAGGCGATGCCCGGGGGGTCAAAATGCTGAATGGCTTTAAGAACCTTCTCCACCGTTTTTTCGGGAACATCAAACACCTGGGAGATGGACTCGACGGAAACTTCCGCATCCAGGTAGCCGTCGTCGCGCAGGTTATAAATAATGTACTCGCCGATGCGAAATTCCAGTTCGCTTAATTTGAGCAGTTGAAGTTGCTTGAGCAGGTGCTCGGCCATGGTCTCTTGGTACGGCTCGGGCATATCCCGGTCTTCTTCGGAACGGTCAACCGGCATACGCGGCTCGGGTAGGTCGTCTTCCGGGGGGAGCAGCTCTTCCAGGTTTACTTCTTCCTGGACTTCATCGTTCAGTTTATCTTCATCACTCTTTTTATTCTCTTCAACCTGGTCAAATTCATCCTGGATTTCTTTGACCTCTTCGGCGTTGGTCTCAATGACTTCCTCTTCCTCTTCCTCAAGCTCTTCCCAATCTTCCGCTTCTTCCAAAACCGGGTTTATCTCCAGTTCGGTCTTGATCTTTTGCTCCAGAAGCAACATGGGCAATTGGAGAAGTGTGGATACCAGGATCTGCTGGGGCTTGAGAACCTGAGACTGGGTCTGGATGAGTTGGTGTCCTAACCTTACCATCGTACGCGCATCTCCGATTTTGGTATAAATCTGGCACAATTTCTGTAGCGGCAAAATACACCCATGCCTATCAATGAGTCAAGCAAAAAGAATCTGTACGGCGGTTACTGTGTGGAATTACACAGTTTAGGCGTTAGAAATAGTAAATAGGGTATTGTATATCTTCCCGGGAAATGGTAAACTGTGCCAATCCTGTGAAAATATTCACCGTGCTTATCATCATTATGAAGGGGGACAATGATGGTTTCCTGGCAAAATGGTAAAAAAGACAGTATGGGTTTTCCGCTTCACTTTCCGCTAAGGGAGAAGAAGGACCTCCTTTTCTTGTTCGGGATGATCTTCTTTTTGCCGCTTTTTATTAATTTTAACTGTTATGTCATTTGTGAACGCGCCCTGTTCCCCCGCGCTATCTTCCCGGGCATCGGTCATCTTGAGTATTATAGCCGCGCCCTGATGAACACCGGCCTTCTCTCCCTGCTGTTGCTGCTGCTCTGGCTGCCCCTGGTTCTTGCCGTTCTCAATTTCAATGATCGTTTGGAACGAGCCTCGATGCGCATCCGCAACCTGGTGCTGATGTACGGTTTTTATTATTTTTTTCCGCATATTTTAGTACAAAGCTTGTATGAGGATAGTCGCGTCAGCACCGTATCCGACCATGTTTATAATAGCGCCTGGCTTATTATAGGAATCACATATTTCATTTACACGGAATGGAAAATCAAACACACCTCTTATGACGAACTTCGTAGCGGGCGGGCGCCCCGGCAAAAATTTGCTTCCAAGCAGATGCTTTTTTACGATTCGCTTACCTTGTTTTTGATGTTCGGATTAGTGATTATGATTCAAATTTGGATGTTGACGAATACGGTTCAGCCCCCCCAAAGCGATTTGTCTGCAAAACTTCAGAAATCCAGCCCAACCAAAGTTGAGGATGCCGATAAAAAATATTTGCCGGGGATGCAGGTTGTTCAGGTTTCTGCTCCCTTGAACCTGGTATCCGCCGCCCGCCCGCCGGCGCTGAAAAATAACCCCGGAAACCCAATGACATATCGCAACCCCCAGATTTCCCATTCCCCGCCGTTTGATACACCTGGGCCGAAACTTGGCCGGGATACTTTTTTCAAACTCTCCTTGTTCTTCGGTGCATTTTTCTGCGGGATAACATTTTTTCTACTGGCAATATTGCCGAACCGCCTGATGAATTCAATCATCATTCCGCTTTCCTTTCATGAGAACGATTGGTATGGGGTGCTCCGGAAAACTTACCGCTATATGTGGCAATTTACCCTGGCGCTGGCCTCCAAAAGCCCGTTGATCTACGTGGGAGGAATCATCGTTTCCATAACCTATTTTGTCATGCCGGTTGTTTTGTATTATTACAAGCAGAGCAGCTTTTTAGAGTATATTCTCCAACCGGATTTAACAATTTTGGGTGGGATGATCTTTTTTTCCTGGTTTACCCCGGTCGCCTTAGCCGCCTTACGCCCGGAACAAACCTTTGGAGACAATTTTAATCGCCGCGTAGCCAATCACTTGATGACCGTAAGAGGGCATATTGTCTTATTCGGATTCGGGAGTTTAGGCAAACGGGTTCTCGATCGCGAACTTCAAAAAACACCCGCCGCCCACATACATAAGAAGTTCCGGCATAAAAAGTTCTTTAAAGACCAGCCGGATAACTTTATCAATATCGTTACTCCGGATTTACGCCTGGAACGTCTCTGCATTTCTGCCGTGGTGGTCGAGCATTATCCGAAAGACATCGTATTCTCTGCTTCCGATCCCCTGCTGAATAATTATGGAGTGGTAGGGGCGCTTTATGAAAATTATCGAACCCGAAATCCTCTCGGCGAGGTAGTGCGCAGCGAGTCGCGGATTCTTGTGCCGGTCATCATCGGAAAAGCCCAGGAGCACTTCATCAGTTCCCGGGTCAATTTGGAACGGGCCAAAAACGTGATCAGCACCATACCCGACGGGGAAACCGTGCGCAGCATCTTCGAACGCTGCCGGCGATATAAAATACCGGCCATCATCAATGTTTCCCGGAGCGACCAGATTGCTACGCTGACCTACCGGGCCCGGCACCGGCAGATTGTGCTGGTCTATCCCCAGCAAAACCAGGGAAACACCCTGGGATACCAGCTATGGGCGGCCATGCTGAAAATGCAGGCCATCCGCTTTGGTTCAAATACGCAAAAGTGGCCTAAAGTGCTGGTAGCCGGGAACAGCAAAGCCAATCATTACATGATTGAAACACTCTGGTCGTTTCTGCCCCGAAAATCCGGTCAACCGAAGCCGGAACAAATTCTGGCCGACTCCCTGGCGCTGCTGGTGGTAGATAATGGCGAGCAGGTGCAGCACGCCCAGTTGATCCCCAGCGATGATCCTATATTCAGCTACCGTTGGCCGGCCATGTCGATAACCAGCAAAAGAATTCCTTCCAAATACGGAGAAGCAAAAAACTCATACGCCTGGAAAACGCAGTTAGTGAATGAACTGGATCAGACCATTATTGAACAATGTATCGATGCACACCGGCCGGATATTATTGTGGTAAATCACCACGACTTTGAAATGGCCTCGGTGCTGATTTCCCGCTGTCTCAATTCCCTGGAACGATTAAAAACACAATATGGCGATTCCTTCAAACTGCCGCTGCTGCTGCTTTCCACTTCCGGCGGGGAGAAAGCCGAACGGCGGCTGCTGGGAGATGTTGCCCGTAAATATGATGCACTGTGCCGAATGTATAATGAGGCCGCCGGAATTGACATAACCTACCCGGCCCATACCCATAAAAACATGTATGGAAAAGAACTCATCGGCGAATCCGTGATTGATTGTCTGGATGACGCCGAAGAGATTATCAGCGGGGCCCGAAAAAGCTTTGAGACTATTCTCGAGGCCCAGCAGGAGGGGCGTAAAAAAGCAAAGACGGCAGAAGAAAAGGAAAAAATCCCCAATTATGTGGAAATAAGCAGTTGCCTGCCAAACCGGCCGGGAGCGCTGCCGGATTACCTGGCCGCCTTAGCGCGAATGAGGTTTACAACTCCTGATTTTGATGACATTCAGCTTCAATGGGAGCAAAAAGTAAAAAAAGTTTCCGAACTTAAAGATACCACCGTATCAACTCCAATGATTCCCTCGATTCAATTCCTGCGGCATATTATTCTGAACCCGGAAGCCGATCACTTTGCCTTAAGCGGTTATGCCGCTTTAATTCCTTTGCAAGAAGATTCTTATCTGTTTACCCAGGAAGAAAAAGCGACCGGCAGGTGCTATGTGCGACGAATTTTTGCCAATGACGGCGAACATTATATCGAACGGAGTATAGATCGCAAAGAATTGTATGGGAAAAAGAA
>JAJRYW010000358.1 GCA_024275555.1 Calditrichota bacterium
AAATGGCCGGAAGTTGTCACAAAAGTATATCGGGAAGAATCGCTTTTTGCTTGCATCTTACCGTATCTATATGGAAACTATGTCTATAGCCTTTTACGGAGTTTCTTCAGACATCGCGGCTAATCCGGGGTTGTCGATTTGTTCGGTGGTGAACAGTGCGGCGCCCTCCGCTACGCCGGGCGCAAAGTGGGCTAAAATGCATGTTAATTTGGCTTGTCAAATTGATTCAATCGGATGAGGTCTTATGCAATCTCACGTGTTGGTTCTGGAAGAAAAAATCAAAAAGTTGCACGATGATCCGGAGCGGTTGCCGGAGAAGATCGACTTGCTGAACGAGTTGGCCTGGGAGATTGGGCTGGTCAAACCCCGTCGCGCCCTGGCCTTTGCCAAAGAATCCTATCGTCTCTCAAAAAAAGCGCCCTATTCCAGGGGGCGGGCATACTCGGCCAGAAATATTGCTTATTGTTATCTGATCCTTTCGCGATTAAACCGGGCTTTGCAATTTGCCAACGAAGCGCTGGAGTTGTCTCTTGCCTCGGGGGATCGTGAGGGCGAGGCCGCCGCGCTGGACGCCCAGGCAATGATTTTTGGGCGGCTGGGCAATTATCAGCGCGCCCTGGAACTGGCCTTCCGGGCTTTGCAGCTTACCCGGGAGACCTCGTTCCGGCCGGGGGAAGGGTGGACCTTACACAATATCGGCGCCCTTTACCTGGAGATTGAAGAGTATGATCAGTCTATAGATTATTTTCAGCAGGCCCGGGAGATTTTTACCGTAATTTCTCGTCCGGCCGGGGAGGCGCGGGTGCTGAGCGGCCTGGGGGAAGTCTATTATCGGATGGGTGATCTGAAAAAATCGTTGCAGCTTCATCAAAAAGCGCTGGAGATAATGAGTGCGCATGATATACCCACCGGGGTCAATCACTCCCTGATGACGCTGGGGAAATTACATCATGAATTGGGGCAATGGGCGGAGGCCCGGGTTTACCTGGAGCAAAGCATTGCCTTGTCGCAGAAAATAGAAAACCCCGAGATGCTGGCCGCGGCTTACCTGGAACTGGGCCGCTTAGACCAGGCCGCTGATCAACCGCAGCAGGCCTCGGAACGGTTAACCCGGGCCCTGGCCTATGCGGAGCAGAGCCAGGCCATCCCGATTGTTTACCGGGTGCATCAAGCATTGGCAGAGCTGTATGAACAACTGGGCAAAGCGGATCAGGCCCTGTTCCACTATAAGCGCTATCACCAGTTACACCAGCAAGTACATGAACAGGAAAACGCGGTAAAAATGCACAATTTGCAAACCCGCCTGGATGTGGAACAGGCCGAGAAAGAGGCGGAAATCCATCGTCTGCGCTATGTGGAGTTAGCGGAGATGCAAGCCCGGCTGATCCAATCGGAAAAAATGGCCATGTTGGGTAAGCTGAGCGCAGGCATTGCCCGCGAAGTGAAGACGCCCCTGGAAAAGATCATCAGCAATAGCCGGGTTTCCCGGGAGGGGCTGGCCAGGGCGGAGGAGCAATTCCGGGAACTCCTGGCCGCTCTGCCGGCCCGCAAGGCCTCTTCTCTCCGGAAACTCCTGGATACGCTGGCCGAATACGCCCGGGACAACCGGGAGACGGCGCAAAAAATATCCGGTATTATGCAGCGCTTACAGCGGTTTGCCCACCCGGATGAAGCGGAGCGCCGGAAAATCGATCTGCATCAGCAGCTGGATGATCTTTTGGAATTGGTGCGCTATTTGACCGGCGAGCGAATCCGGGTAGTCAAACAGTACGGGAAAGTAACGCCGTTTTATGCCTTCGGGCAGGAATTGAACCGGGTTTTTATGACCCTGCTCCTCAACGCGGTTGACGCAATCGAGGGCGAGGGAGAAATTACCATCCGCACCGGGTCCGATCCGCAGCAGGTGCATATCCAAATCACCGACGCCGGGCCGGGCATCCCCCCGGAAGAATTGCCCCACATCTTCGAGACCGGTTTTCATCCAAAAGACGCCCGGAGGCATTTGACGGCAGGATTGGCAAACAGCTACAATATCATCCGGAAACACCAGGGAGAGATCCGGGTAGAGAGTGCACCCGGCCAGGGAACCACCTTTACAATTGATTTACCCCGAAACCTCAAATAACCGCCTTAGCACATTTATGATCAGACCAGCCGGCTCTCCAGTCTGTTCTCAGGGCCGCCGGCGGCCGGCCGGAGTCGCATGCCGCGATTCCGATCTGCAACTCTCCGTTTTAATGCTTGCTTAATTTTTGATAATTTTATATTATCCAAGCTGTTTTTCCCGGCTTGTGGAAACCGGTTCGGGCAAAAAATCCTGGGGCGAATCCGATTTGGAGAGCGTAATATCACCGGCGAGCATGATGTGGCAAGAGAAATGGGGATGACAGCCAAACCGGCAGGAAGCGTATCTGCGGATAATCCGCTGGTGAGTGTAATTATCTTAAACTACAACGGTTTGCGTTTTTTAAAGGATTGTTTCGATTCACTGGTGAAGTGCAGCTACCCCAATTTTGAAATTCTGCTGGTGGATAACAACTCCACCGATGAGAGCGCGGCCTTTACCCGAAAGAATTATCCCCGGGTAAAAATTATTCAAACCGGCGGCAACAAAGGCTTTAGCTGGGGGTATAATATTTCTTTTGAGCATGCCGCCGGGAAATATTTTGTTTTGCTCAATAATGATGTCGCGGTTGATCCGGGATGGCTGGAGCCGCTGGTGGCTGCCGCCGAGGCGGATGACCGGATTGGCGCACTGCAGCCCAAGATTTTATCGATGATCGACCGGCAATCATTCGAATATGCCGGCGCTTCCGGCGGTTTTATTGATAAATATGGCTATCCCTTTTTGCGCGGCCGGGTGTTTTACACCATCGAAAAAGACTACGGCCAGTACGACAATGAAACCGAAGTTTTTTGGACCAGCGGGGCGGCCATGTTTGTACGCGCCGAGGCTCTCTTAAAAAGCGGCCGGCTGGATGAAGATTTTGTCTTTCACATGGAATAGATTGACCTGTGCTGGCGCTTGCAACTATGCGGCTATAAACTTAAGGTGATCCCCTCTGCGGTGATTTATCATTTTGCCGGGGGAACGCTGCAACAGGGCAGTTTCAAAAAACTATACTGGAACCATCGCAATAATATTTTTATGATGGTTAAGAATATGGAAAACGGTACATTGCTGCGCCGCCTGCCCTTCCGGATGATGCTGGATGGGATCAACATATTTTTCTCGGCGCTTAAATTGGATTTCCGCCACTCTTTTGCTATTATTCAGGCTTACGGATGGCTGCTGTTCCACCCGGGCCTGCTATGGCGGAAACGGAAGGAAGTGCAGCGAATGCGCCGCGTCCCGGATGTACAGATCGAACGAAATGTTTTGCAAAAATCAATTATCCTGGAGTACTTTCTGCGCGGTAAAAAATATTTTTCTGAAATTGCCGGGAACGAGTTGGCTGAGCGGGCAAAGATTGAAGAAAAAGATTAAAGATTAAAGAAAAAGATTAAAGAAAAAGATTAAAAATTGACGGGCCAATAGCCAATAGCCAATAGCCAATAGCCAATAGCCAATAGCCAATAGCCAATAGCCAAGTTTAACGAGTTAAATAGGGAACAGTAATCAACCTGCAAATAAACAAACCAGTTACCATAAAAAAACGGACGTTCGCATGAATGATCAGCGTTTAAATCAAGTTCTTGCCGGAGTTGTGTTTTTGCTCAGCCTGGTGCTCTATCTTTCCACCCTGGCTCCCACGGTGTCTTTCTGGGATTGCGGGGAGTTCATCGCCTGTTCTTATCGCCTGGGGGTTCCTCACCCGCCCGGCGCGCCGCTGTTTTTGCTGGTCGGCCGGGTGTTTACACTCATCCCGGAATTCCTGGTGGAAAATGTTGCCCGCCGGGTAAACTTGATTTCGGCTTTTTCCAGCGCCTTTACGGTGATGTTCCTCTATCTCATTATCGTACACCTGGTCAAACAGTTTCTGAAAGAAAACGATGGTTTTCTCCGCTTTGTGCCGTTTATGGCCGGGCTGGTCGGCGCCTTAACCTTTGCAATGACCCCCAGCTTCTGGTTCAACGCTGCAGAAGCGGAAGTCTATGCGCCCTCGATGCTTTTTACCAGCCTGGTGGTTTGGCTGGTGTTCCATTGGAGCGAACGACACGACGAGCCCGGGAACGAGCGCTATATTCTGCTTATCGCCTATTTGATGGGCCTCTCCATTGGGGTGCATCTGCTGGTCATCCTGGTGATCCCCATGATTATCATGATCATTTATTACAAACGCTTTGAACTGAACACCCGGTCGGTGCTGATTATGGGGGCCATCGGATTAGCGATTACCGGGCTGGTCTACCCGGGAATGGTGAAGGGTATCCCCAATCTTGCCTCGAAATTCGGGTTCGAAGGCCTGGTGCTGGTCATTGCGGTGGTTGTCGGTTTAACTTACTGGGCGATCAAAAACCGCAAATCAATCCTGTCCATCTCCCTGATGTCGGTCTTGCTGATCACCATTGGCTACTCCTCGTACCTGATGATCTATGTGCGTTCCAACCTGGACCCCAACATCGATGAAAACAATCCCGAGACCATCGAAAAATTCATCAAATACATTAACCGGGAGCAGTATGGGGTCAGCGACCCGCTGGATCGCGAAGGGATATGGCGCTCGTCCGATCCGGCCGGAACCCGCTATTCCAGCAGTTGGGATTTCTTCTGGAGCTACCAGGTCAATAAAATGTACGTACGCTATTTCTTGTGGAATTTCGGCGGCATTGCCGAGGACGGCCACGGTTTTGACCTGACCCGGTTCTGGTTTATTCCCCTGTTCCTGGGGCTATTTGGGGCGTATTACCAGTTCATACGAGATTGGAGGAACGGCCTGGTTATCCTGGTGCTCTTTTTTATGACCGGGCTGGCGATTGTGCTCTACCTGAATCAGCCGGACCCGCAGCCCCGGGAGCGCGATTACAGCTATGTGGGCTCCTTCTTTGCCTTTGCTGTCTGGGTGGGCATTGGGGCCGCGGCGGTGTTGGAAAGCGTGGTCAAGCTGTTGCGGCAAAGCGGCCGGGAATCCTTAAGCAATGCCATGGGGTGGATTGTCACCGCGGCGCTGCTGTTGGGGGCGCCGGTGCAAATGATGGCTAAAAATTATCGCACCCACGATCGCACCGGCAACTATGTCGCCTGGGATTACTCCTACAATATGCTGGAATCGGCCGAGCCCAACGGCATTATCTATACCAATGGGGATAACGACACCTTCCCGCTCTGGTATTTGCAGGAGGTGGAGAATATCCGCACCGATGTGCGGGTGGCGAATTTAAGCCTGCTCAACACCCCCTGGTATATCAAACAATTGAAGCACAAAGAACCCAAGGTGCCGATCAGCCTGAGCGACGCCCAGATCGAGAAAATCAATCTCCAACCCTGGCCGAAGGCAAAGAATTTTGAGATTCCCATGGCCCCGGATCCGATCCGCCGCGCGGAGATAGAGCGATACAAAATCAGCCTGAACAAACCGGAAGCGCCTACTGTTGATAAAATCATATTTGAGTTGGAACCCAAATTGCAGGTTCCCACCAGCAGCGGCCGGAGTATTGGCGTGCTGCGCGTGCAGGACTTGATGCTCCTGAACACCCTGCACACCAACCGGTTCCGGAAACCGATTTACTTTGCCGTAACCGCCTCGGAGAAAAACCGCCTGGACGGTCTGAAAAGATACCAGCGTATGGACGGTTTGCTGTTTAAAGTCACCACCATCCCGGATTGGAATATCGACCCGGAAGTTCTTTATAATAACCTGATGCACAAATTCCGCTACACCAATCTCAATAACCCCGATGTGTATTTTAATGATAACATTGTCGGGTTATTGCAAAACTATCGTTCGGCTTTCTTCCGGCTGGCCAGCCATTACCTGAACACCAACAATAAAGAGCGTTTTGATGAAGTGATCCGCAAGATTTATGAGGTGATGCCGCCGGAAGTAATTCCTTTTACCAATCAGCAGTTTAACGAGGTGATGAACGCTTTTGCCTTTTTGGCCGACGTCTACCCGCTCGACTCGCTCTCCGCCGACAACTTTTCCTTGCGGCAATTGCAGGCCTGTGGAGAGGTTGGGATAACCTACCGGCAGTACGAGTTGGCCAGAAGAGGTTATGAACCGCTCTTAGAGGTCCTGGTAAACCAGCCCGAGAGCCAAATGGTGCATGACTATATCCGGGCCTTATTCCGCCGGCCCTCCTTCTACGACCGGGCCACGCCGGAGCAGCGCGCCCAGGCCCTCAATGATGCCCGGAACCAGATGCGCCAGCAGTTGGTGCGGGTCTACAAGGCTTTAAAGGATTATGACGCCGGAATCGAACTGCTCCAAAAATGGGTGGAGGTGCAGCCCGAGAACAAATTTGCCCTCCGGGAGTTGGAGAGCTTCAAGAAGCTGAAGGGAGAAACTCAGGACGGTTCCTAAGGAGCATATGTGAAAAAAGCCCTTTCCAATACCCTGCGTGCCGTGGTCAGTTTTGGTCTGTTGGGATATTTGATCTACATCGCCGACTTTAATAAGATCATAGCGGTATTGCAGGGGGCCGATTATCGTTTGTTTGGCGTGGCCATGGTAATTTTCCTGGCCGCGCTTTTCCTTTTTACCTGGCGGTGGCAGATTCTGCTCCGGCACGCCCGGATTTATCCCGGCTATTCCCGGCTGCTGGTGTTTTATTTTATCGGCTATTTTTTAAACAATTTTCTTCCCACCGCTATCGGCGGCGACGTCAGCCGGGCCTACTACGTGGGGCGGCAGAGCCGGAAACCGGCGACCAGCATCGGCATTGTGCTCCTGGAACGGATCACCGGGATGCTGGCCACCCTTACCCTGGCAGGCGTCTCCTTGATCTGGGCCTCGCGATTTTTTCATACTCCCCAACTGATCATCCTTACCATTACCCTGTTAGGCGGGGTGATCCTGGCCGTCTTTGTGATGATGAATCCCGTCCTGCATCGCATCAATACCCGGATTTTAGGCAAAATCGTGATCCTGGGAATCGGGGAAAAAATCAACCGGGTGCTGGAAACGATCCACTCCTTCCGGGAGGGCAAGATGGTCATCTTTTTTGCCTATCTCATCTCCCTGGGTTGCCAGGTGATGCTGATCTTTATGAATTATCTGCTGGCAATCTCGCTGCACCTGGATGTTTCCCTGGGCTATCTCTTCCTGGTGGTGCCGGTCACCTTTCTGATGGGACTGATTCCCAGCATCAACGGCATCGGGGTGCGGGATGTGGGCTATGAGCGGTTGCTGAGCAAAGTCGGGTTAACTTCCGCCCAGGGACTCTCGCTCTCTTTCCTGAATACCATGGTGCCGGTAACGATCAGCCTAATTGGCGGGGTGCTCTTCCTGGTCTACCGGAATGAATACAAAGAAAGCCTGCCGGTTGCTGCCCCGGAAGAACCCGCTGCGCCGCCGTCTGAAGGCCGTTATAAAGTGTAGCAAACGGTTGCAATTTTGCCCGCTGTTCAGTAGCTTTTCACACCTATTTTGATGATATAGCCCGGGGAGACCAATGTGAAACATTCGATCTTTACCTTTTTACTGTTTATTATGATTGGCGCAACACTGCAAAATTGCTCCGTCAAGCAGGAAAGTTTCGGAAAGTTAGATGAGATTTTTGTTTTTTGTGATTCGCTTGCCTGGCAGGACTACCGGCACGGCCTGGGCCGGTTTTTTGGCCAAACCTATCTTACCCCGATACCGGAGGAAGAGTATCGTCTGCATTGGCGGCCGTCGGCGGAGATCCGGAAATACCATTCCCGCCGCAACCTGATGTTCCTGGCTTTGCTGGATCAGAACGATCCGGTATCCGAATACGTGAAAAGTTTGCTGAGCGAAGAGATTATGGCAAAAATCCGCACCGGGGAGTTCTTCTATATTCCCCAAAAGGATGTCTGGGCTACCGGTCAATATGTGGTCTACCTGGTTGCCCCCAATAAAGAGGCTATGCTGCAGCGCCTCTACGATTTAGGCGAACTGGTCCTGGATGATTTTGAAAAATCGTACTACACCCGCCTGCAGCGAGAGATGTACCGCCGCTACGAAAACAAGGATTTGGAAGCTTATTTACTGAAGCACTACCCCTTCACCCTGCGCATACAGCATGATTACAAAATTGTCGATGAATCGCTGAAAGAAAACTATGTCTGGCTGCGGCGCCTGCATCCTGCGCGGGACCGTTCCATGTTCATCCATTGGCTGCCCCTTAACGATAGCCTGGTGATCAACCGGGAATGGCTGATCAGGGAGCGCAACCGCATTGCCGGCAAAATTTATGAGGGCGACCGGATTGTGGAGCCGGAGACCGAATTGAAACGCTTCAAATTTCTGCGCTGGCCGGCCATGCGCCTGGAAGGCACCTGGATGAATCCTAAATACGTGGTTGGGGGACCCTTCCGAAATATTACTTTTATTGACCACGATAATAACCTTATCTTCATGATCGATTTTTACGTTCAGGCAATCGGCGAGCGCAAGAAAATCTTCCTGGATCAGTTGGAAGTGATGGCCCACACCTTTCAGCTTAAATCCGATCTGAACCGTAAAGAGAAATCTGAAAAATAGCAAACCGGGTATGGAGACAGATTGATGAAAAAAGTTGCCATTATCATGGGGAGCGAGTCGGACCGGGAGACCGTGAACGCCTCGTTGCCTTACTACGAATATTTCGGGATTCCGGTGGACGTGCGGGTGATGTCGGCCCATCGCAATCCCGGGGCGGTTCAATCGTTTGTTTCGCAAGCGGCGCAAAACGGTTACGGGGTGATTGTCGGGTGCGCCGGAATGGCCGCCCATCTCCCCGGGGTAATTGCCTCGTTCACCACCCTGCCGGTCATTGGCGTACCGTTGGACGGCAGCGCTTTAAGCGGGGTGGACGCCCTCTACTCGATTGTGCAAATGCCTGCCGGGGTGCCGGTCGGCTGCATGGCCGTGGGAAAAGCCGGGGCCAGGAACGCCGCCGTCTATGCCGCCCAGATTTTAGCCCTGGATGATGAAGAAATCCGAAAAAAATTAGCCGCATTTAAAAAAGAAGGATGCAAGTTATAATCATGAAAATAACGGTTATTGGCACCATAAACAAAGATCTGATTCTGCCCTTCCAAAGCGCATCCATTGAAAGCTTCGGAGGCATTTTTTATACGGCGACCATTCTCTCCAAACTGCTGCCGGAGGCGACCATTACACCGGTGTCCTATATCGGGGAAGACGTGCAGGTTACTATTGGGGCGGTGTTGAAGCAGTTTCCCAATATCTCCACGGAAGGCCTGATCCCCTGGGAAGGCAAAAGCCACAAGGTGATTTTGGAGTATGAAAGCCCCCACTCCCGCAAAGAAAAATCGCTCTTTCATTTTCCGCCCTTAACCTGGCAGCAGGTAGAACCGCACCTGGAGGCCGATATGATTATGGTGAACATGATCTGCGGCTGGGATGTGGAACTGGACGCTTTCCGCAAGATCGGCCAGGCCCATCGGGAGCGCCTTTATTTTGATCTGCATTACCTGATCATGGGCATCGATGACCTGGGGCGGCGTTTTCCCGAACCGCCGCAAAATGTGTACGAGTGGCTGAAGCAGAGCAAATTTGTGCAGATGAACGAGCGGGAGTTTTCCGAGATTCAAGGCGAGGCCCGCAATGAAGTGGATTTCTATAACCGGCGCCTGCAAGAAGACCAGGTGCTGCTGATTACCCGGGGGAGCAAAGGCGCTTCGCTGGTGTACCAGCGGGGCGAGATGATCGGGCGGAAAGAGATTCCCGGCCACAAATTACTCCACCCGGTCGACCCGACCGGTTGCGGCGACGCCTTCGGGGCCGGGTTTGTTTGCAACTACCTGGAAAGCGGCGATATCAACAAAGCGGTGGAATTTGCCAACCTGGTCGGGGCGGCCAACGCTGCCCTGCGCGGCACCAACGAAATGCATCTGCTGCCCGAGCGTATTGCTGAAATCCGGAGATTAAGCCAGCCATGAAACGAATTTTAGTCACCGGGGCCAATGGTTTGCTGGGACAAAAACTAACTGCGCTGCTGGCCCGGGAGTTTGAGGTGCTTGCCACAGATTTGCAGGCGGAGTTGCTGGCGCCGGAAGCAAAGACGCGCTACCAGCCCCTGGATATTACCAAAGCCGGCCAGTGCCGCGAGGTAATCCGGGACTGGAACCCCGATGCGATTGTGAACGCCGCCGCCTATACCGATGTGGACGGCTGCGAGGAGCACAAGGAACTCTGCTGGCAGGTGAATGTGCGGGGCGTGGAAAACCTGGCCAATGCGGCCCGGAAAAATATGGCCATGCTGGTGCATGTTTCCTCGGATTATGTTTTTGACGGGAAAAACGGCCCCTATGCGGAAGACGATCCGCCCCGGCCGCTGGGGTATTACGGCAAAGCCAAACTGGCCTCGGAAAATGCAGTGCGCTTAACCGGCATCCCCTATACCATCATCAGAACCAACGTGCTTTTTGGGGTGGGAAACCGGGTAAAGAATAATTTTTTTCTCTGGGCGTACCATAGTTTAAAAGATGGCAAATCCATCAACATTGTCACCGATCAGTACAACAACCCGACCCTGGCGGAAGAGTTGGCTGAAGGGATCCTGTTAAGCCTGCGCAAATCCGCCTACGGGGTGTTTCATATCAGCGGATTGGAGTATTTGAACCGCTATGAATTTACGCTCAAGATTGCCGATGCGTTTGGCTTTTCCCGCGATCTGATCCGCCCCATTACCACGGACATGCTCAAGCAAAAAGCGCCCCGTCCCATGCGCGGGGGGCTGAAAATCGAGAAAGCGCAACGGGAATTAGGTTTCTCCCCCCGGCCGCTGGGGGAAATTCTGGAAATGCTCAAGCAACAATTAGAAGGGTGAAGGATAGTACATGGAAACGTCTTTGATCATCATTCCCACCTACAATGAACGGGAAAATCTGCCTACATTGCTGGAACAAATTTTCGACCTGAACCTGCCCGGTCTCTCGGTGTTGATTGTGGATGACAATTCGCCCGACGGCACCGCGGAAGCGGTTAAAGAAATCATGAAAAAGAATGAGCAAATTTTTTTGCTGGAACGCCCCGGAAAGATGGGGCTGGGCACCGCCTATATTGCCGGGTTTAAATTTGCCATCGCCAAAGAGTTTGACTATATCTTTGAAATGGACGCCGATCTTTCTCACGACCCCAAAGAAATTCCCAACTTTCTGGAGGCGATTAAAGAGGCGGACCTGGTAATCGGCTCCCGCTATTTGACCGGGGTAAACGTGATTAACTGGCCGTTGGCGCGGCTGGCCCTGAGCGTGTTTGCCAGCCATTACAGCCGCATTATCACCGGCCTGCCGGTTAAAGATTGCACGGGCGGCTTCAAATGTTTCCGCCGCAAAGTGCTGGAAGCCATTCCGCTGGACGAGGTGCATTCCAACGGATACTCCTTTCAGATCGAGATGAATTTTAAAGCCTGGAAGCGCGGGTTCCGCATCAAAGAGATACCGATCATTTTTACCGACCGCACCGAGGGCAGCTCCAAAATGTCGCGTAAAATTATGTTCGAGGCAGCCTGGATGGTCTGGAAGCTGAAGTTGTTCAGTTTGTTTGGGAAGTATTAAGTAAAGCGTCTGCGCTGCCTGCCGTTCTGCGCAGGACTTGTCATATCCCCTTGCGATTTTAAGGGAATGTTGTATATTCCGGTGTTTTGTTTTAAGACGATTTAGCCTAAAGAAGGATTTGCTTTTGAAACGTACATTTCGAATGATCTTGGATTTTGAAAAGCCGGTCGTGGATCTTCAGAAGAAGATTGATGACATGGAAGAGTACGCCCGGGAGACCGGGGTGGATTTGGGAGATGACATCAACCGGCTGAAAAAGAAAGCGGAGACCCTCCGGAACGAGGTTTACTCCAAGTTGTCCTCCTGGCAGCGGGTGCAGTTGGCCCGGCATCCGGATCGCCCGTTTACCCTGGATTATATCGAGCACATGACTGAGGATTTTGTGGAACTGCACGGGGACCGCTATTACGCCGACGATCCGGCCATGATCGGCGGTCCGGCGCGACTGGGGAAATACAAGGTGATGATCATCGGGCAGCAAAAAGGGCGCGATGTAAAGCAAAATCTCCACCGCAATTTTGGCATGTCCAATCCGGAGGGGTATCGCAAAGCGTTGCGCCTGATGAAGACAGCCGCAAAATTCAAGATGCCGGTGCTGACTTTTATCGATACGCCGGGCGCTTACCCGGGCATTGGCGCGGAAGAGCGCGGCCAGGCCGAAGCGATAGCCAAAAATTTGCGGGAGATGGCCCGCTTGCCTGTGCCGATTATCGTGACCATTATCGGGGAAGGCGCCAGCGGCGGCGCTTTAGGCATCGGCGTGGGCGATACCATCCTGATGCTGGAAAACTGCTGGTACTCGGTGATTTCTCCGGAAGGCTGCGCGGCGATTCTCTGGAACGATAACGCCAAAGCCCCGGTCGCCGCCGAGGCCATGAAAGTAACCGCACCGGATTTGCTGGAACTGGGGGTGATCGATAAAATTGTTCCCGAACCGTCCGGCGGGGCGCACTGGGACCATGACGCCGCCGCGGAAATCCTCAAATCCCATCTAACCGAAGAATTGGACCGCCTGACCAAAATCCCGGTCAAAAAGCTGCTGGAAGAGCGGATTAAAAAATATGAACGCATGGGAGAGTGGAAGGAGTAGGGGAGTGATCGATCAGAAATCATTGGAATATATTGACTGCCCCAATTGCAAAGGGGATTTGGAATATCGACCCGGGGACGGAGAGCAGCCGGAAGAGCTGATCTGCCCGGCCTGTAAACTGGCCTACCCGGTCAACGGAACGGTCCCGGTGATGCTGGTAGAGCAGGCCCGCAGTTTGGAGGAATAACTCAGGCCTGGCTTTGCACTTGCTCAATCACGTGCAGTAAATTGTGCAGGTCGTACGGTTTGGAGAGGATCTGATCTACATACTGATGATTCTTATGCTCTTCTTCGGCTTGCATACCCCAGCCGGTTACCAGGATCACCTTCGCCTTTGGCAGCATTTTCTTCACTTCCCGGGCAACTTCCCAGCCGGACATTTCCGGCATTCCCAAATCGGTTAAAACAATGTCAAACGGTTGCCGGGCAATCTTTTGCAGCGCTTCTTCTCCGCTTTGGGCCATCTCCACCGTTTTAAACTTCAGCTTCAGCACTTCTGCAATCGTTTCCAGCAACTCCAGTTCATCATCCACCACCAGTAAGGTGGTCTCTGCCAGTATCGAGGAAATGGTGGGCGGCTGCTGGGATTTTTCCGCCGGCGTTTCGGAGGATCGGGGCAACTGAATAATAAACTCGGTACCCTGCCCGGGTTCGCTTTCCACCGCAATGGTTCCCCGGTGCGCCGTGACGATGTTGTAGACCAGGCTCAGCCCCAGCCCGGTGCCCCGCTCCCCTTTGGTGGTAAAGAAGGGGTCGAAAATTTTCTGGCGCACTTTGGCCGCCATCCCCACACCGGTATCTTTAATCCGCACTTCCAGGAGGTCTTCCTCCAGGCCCTGCGCGGTAATGGTCAGCTCCCCGCCTTTCGGCATCGCATCAACTGCGTTGTTGATCAGGTTGGTAAACACTTCCTTCAACTCGATGGGATTGCCGTAGGTGACGATCTTTTCCTCGAGGTGGGTCTGCAGCCGGGTTTTGTGCCCCTTTACCTGGGTGTTCAGTTTCAGCTTTTGCGAGGAATATTGAATGCTGTCCCGGATGATCTCGTCCAGGTAAAGATTCTGGAACTGCTTTTCCCGTTTCTTGCGGGTGGTTTCCTGCATCCGCTTTACGATCTGTGCGCCGTCTTTGGCGGCCTTTTCGACAACCTCCAGTTCCGCTTTTACCAGCGGATCGTTCAGGCGCAGTTGCAACAGTTGCGTTTTGCCTAAAATGGTGGTAAGCAGGTTGTTGAAGTCGTGGGCAACCCCGGCGGCCATCTCGCCCATGGCCCGCATCCGCTCGGTCTGGATCAGCTTCTCCTGGAGATGAAGCCGGTCGGTGATGTCGTTCCCGTAGAGATAGATATTGTCGTCTTCCTCAGGCATAAAGGCGTAGTACTGGATCACCTTTTCGCCAAAATCCTGCATGTACTCATGGATCTCCGCCCGCCGGAACATTCCCGTTTCCAGTTCGAACAGCAAAGTTACCGGCAGCAAGCTGGGAGCTTCGGCGTTCTGGGCCCGCAACGTATCCAGCAACGCCTGGGCGGCCGGGTTCATGTAGATGATTTCCCCGCGGGGATTCAAACTGATGACAATGCTGGGATTGATCTCCGGAAAGCGCGACAGGTAGCGAATGTGCGCCTCCCGTTCCCGTTCCCGGGTCACATCCTGGATGGTGAAGATGCCTTCGGAAAACTGATCCTGGGTATCCAGGAAGGGGAGCAGTTTCACAATCAGCGAAGCGCCCTGCCGGGTCTTTTCCCACCTGAGCGAACGTTTCTGCTGCCCGAAATCGATTAAATCGTAGACGCTCAGCGGTTCGATCTCCAGGGCCGGCTTCAGGACTTCCCAGCAATTTTGGGCAACAATTCGATGGGGATCGAGGCCCAGCATCTCTGCAAACCGGCGGTTGACGCGTTTGATGGCGAGATTTTTATCGATCACGGCCAGGCCCATCTCCACCTGGTCAAAGGTGGATTGCCATTCCTTCTCCGCCTGCACGGTTTGCTTAAACAAGGCGACATGATCCAGCGCCAGCGTCAACTCTTTGCCGATCTCGCGCATCAGCTGAAGGTGGTGATCAAAAGAAATGTCCGGCAAGTGATGGGCGGTCAGGCAGATGATGATCAATTCCTGCTGGGAAACCGACGGCTCTCTTAAACAGAGGAGCGTGCCGGGTATATTGGCCCCGTTCCCGTCGTTCAACTGGCGCCAGAATTTTTCCACCTGATCGGCCTTCCAATGCAACCCTTCTATCTGCCCTGTCCCGGGGAGGTGGATTTCTTCCGGGAATTCCCACAAACCGGGTGTAATAGAGAGACTCTCCACATGTTTCCAGCGTCCCCCGGGGTAAACCGCATAAACGGCGGCAGCCTGGTAGTGAAACGTATCTATAAACTCCGGCAGGGCGGAACGCAAAAGTTCTTTCTCGGTTTGGGCCGTGCGCGCATGGGCGGAGAGCTTTTGCAGGAAAAACAGTTTGGTGGTTTGCTTCTCCAGTTGATCAAAGTGGAGGTAATTTTTGATTGCCAGGGTTAAATGGCCCAAAATCTGGTGCAGAAAATCCAGGTCCTCCGGTTGCAGCATCCCCGGCTGCGGAAAACCCAACAGCAGGATGGCAATGGTTTCCCCGGAGAAAACAATCGGAAAGCCCGCCAACTCCGCCCATCCCCGGGCGCTAAAGCGGCCCAGGTAGGCCCGCTCCTGTAAATCATCCCGGGTAAACTGAGTATAGAGTTCCTCGCTCTGCAAGCGTTGATGCATATCCCGGGTGTCAAAGAAAAACAGTTCCTCTTCCGGAAACTCTGCCTGATCCTGCTCGAAGCGAAAAAAGGATTTGTAGAATTGCTGATCGTTATCGACGGGCAGCAGAATTTCCATAAACGGCCGGTTAAAGAGCGAGCTGAACTCCCGGGCAAAGACCGGCAAAGTTTTTTGTAAATTCAGGGTGTGAATAAAGGTGTTGGCCAGGTTCTGCAGAAAGGCCAGCCGCCGGTTTTGCAGGGTGATCTGTTGCTTGTGCAACTCCTGTTCATGCACATCGATGAGCACCCACATCAGCGGGCTGCCGGAATCGCCGGGGATCAGGTTTGCCAGGGAAAGCTGGTAGTAGCGCGGCTGCTCGGAAAAGAGCTTAAGCAAAATTTTCCGCCCGCCGCCGCGGCCCGGGCGCGGAAGAGCATCTTCAACCATTTTCCGGTGCACTTCCGCTAATTCCGGGCAGATATCCCATAAAGATTTCCCCACCGCCTTATCCGCGCTAAAAGGGGAGATGCGTTCCAGAGATTTATTCCAGAAGCGGATGGTCAAATCGGTTTCGGTAACCAGCAAATAAGGGGGAAGGTTGTTGATGATCTGCTGAATAAGCGTTTGCAGATTAGAGATATCCTCTTCCTGGCGTTTTTGGCGGCTCAGGTCTTGCCAGACCGCCACCAGGGCGACCACCTTTTGGTATTCATCCCGCACCGGCTGGATGTGCAGATAGACCGGGTAATGCCCGCCGTCCTTGTTGCACCCTTCAATTTCGCCTTCCCAGCCTCCCCGGGCGGCCTGGGAGAAGATGTTCTTAATTTTTTCCGACGAGGTTGTCTCCGCACAAAGCAGCCGGAAAACCTTCCCGAACAAGTCCTCCCGGAAATACCCGCTTCGCTGCTCCAGCGCTTCGTTGATGAACAGGATTCTGCCGTTCTCCTGCGGTTCGGTAATAACAATCCCCTCGCCGATGTTTTCCAGGGCCATGTGCATTAGCGAGAGAATATGCTGGGTTTCACTCTGGTAGGACAAATCTTTGAGGGACACCGAAATGATGCCGGCCTGGTCCGAGACAATACGGCGCAAACGCAGGTCCGCCTGAAATTTGCGACCGCTGCGGGTTACCGCCTCCAAATCCAGGCGCATGGTTAGCCGCTGGCCGCTGGTGAGCTGATCCTGGGCGTAGCGCAGAATACTGTGGCTGGAAGGGGAGAAAAGCCGGGAGAAGTGCACCCCGGTTAATGCTCCCGGCGAGGTGTATTCAAATTTGCGGGCCAGTTTCGGGTTAATCTCGTAAATCTCGAAAGCGTCGTTCAGAGTGATGGGAAATTCGCCGGAGCCCAGGGAAAAGCTGAAAATCTGGTCGATAATATGCCGGTTGAAAAAGTGCACTTCCCGGGATAGCAGCCGGTGCAGATGCAGAATAGCAACTTCCAGTTGACGCACCACTGCGGCGCCCTGTTCCGGGAAAAGCTCCTGTAATTCGGGGTCCCCGGCAAGCAGATCCCGCAGCCGGAAGAGCGAATCCAGGATTTGCTCGTTGCGGATCGGCGATTGACCGGTAAACTCTACAATCTGTTCAAACACCGGATTGGCCTGCTCCGCGCCGTCTCTCAGGGTTGCCAGCAAGGACTGCCCCAATTCCAGCTTAGTCGCCAGAAAATGATGCCGGAAATAGGGCTCCTTTTGCAAGGCATCAAACCACTTCCGTAACAACCCTTCTGTGGTAATGACTTTTTCCATCACCTCAATAATCGAACCGTAAAATATTTCTTTTACGTTATTTATTTTTTACCGCGCCTCTATATTTGCGCTGTCACCGGATAACCGGCATAATGATATGAATGTATTTCCCCTGCAAAAAAAGTTTGGCCGGCTTGCCTCGCTCATCGGCGCCGGATTTTTTGCCCTGTTAATGGCCGCTGTTTACGGATTTTCTCCGTTATACAGCGATAATCAAAATCAATATCTTCTGAAAGGGCTGGCCGAGGCGGGTCTGGGCTATTTGAATAATGACCGGATGGCGGCTGTGGCAGACCCCTGCCCGCTCTTTACCTGGTGGGCTGCCCTGACCCATCGCTGGGGCGGGGATTGGCTTTTTTACATCTACTTTGGCCTGATGATGGGCGTCTACGGATATACACTGTTCCGGCTGGCGGCCTGGCGGCAGCCGGAGCTGAACCGGCCGGCCGGGCTGCTTCTGTTCCTTGTTCCTTTTCTCCTGATCCATTCCAACTGGACGGCACAAATTTTGGAAAGCCAATTGGGGATTGATCTTGCCGCCCGCTTTTACACCGGCGTAGCAGGGCAGTACTTGCTGGGTAAAGTCTGGGAACCCAGCGTGCTGGCCGTGCTTCTGCTCCCCTCGCTCTACTGGTTTTTAAGGGAGCGTTACTACCTTTCTGTGGTTGCCCTGGCCCTGGCCGGAAGCGTGCACACCAGCACCCTCTGGAGCGCGGGACTGCTTACCCTCGGCTATATGCTTACCCTGGTTCGGGAGCGAAAAATAAGTTTGGCGCTCAGAATAGGAGGATTGGCGCTGCTGCTGGTCCTGCCCATTTTGATTTATGTGTACCACACCTTCACCGGGGCCGACCCGCACATCCAGGCCTTCGCCAGGAGCATTATGGCCGATTTCCGGATTGCCCACCACACCCTCACCGAAGCCCGGCTGTATTCGGAATCCTTCTACCTGCGCTTGCTGGTGATGATCGGCGGATTAATTGCCGTGCGCCGCACCCGCTTATTCCCGGTGTTGTTGACCGCCTTTCTGGGCGGGCTGACCGGCTCGCTGGTCCAGTTGTGGAGCGGCTCCGACCTGCTCGCCCTGATCTTTCCCTGGCGCATTTCCACCCTGCTGGTCCCGCTTTCCACGGTCCTGATCCTGGGGCGGGTGTTGAGCCGTTTCCCGGCCCGGAAGGACTTCCCCGGGATTCCCGGCTTGCGGGTCTGGACAATCGCAATGATTGCCGGGCTGATGATTGCCGGCATCGCGGTCACCCGGGAGGAGTTCCGGCGCTATCGGAACGACCCGGCTATGCCCATGATGCAGCAAGTTCGCGCGGCAAAGAAACCCGGGGACTGTTATTTAATTCCGGCGCTGGAACTGGAACAGTTGGAAAACTTCCGCCTGGAAACCGGCGCCCCGATCTTTGTGGATTACAAGTGCATGCCTCATCGGGCGGAAGAGGTGGTGGAATGGTTTGCGCGGCTCCAGCTTGCCAGGGCGTTTTATCGCGCAGGGCGGTTTTCTCCGGCGCTGCTGCAACTCATCCGGCGACGAGAAAAAATTACTCACGTAGTGACGCCGGTAAATGGTTGGCGAGTACCGGCCGCGCTTTTAGAAGTGGTTTATGAAGACGGCGCTTACCGGGTTTATAGATTGCGATGATTGCGGCAACACCCGCTATCCCGGCGTTCCGGCGGATCACCGTTTCAGGTAGGCAAAACCGGTGTTGCGGATATGAAAAACCTCCAACCCGGGGCGGCGCGCCAGGAAAGCATCCAGGGCCGGAACCACCTCTAACCCGGGCCGGTAGTCGTGCCAGAGAATAACCCCCTTGCCCTCCCGCAGCAATGTTAAAGCCGCTTCGGAATCGTTGAGCACATAGTCGTAGTCGTGCGAGCCGTCGATAAAAACCAGGTCGATGGAATTGCGGTAGGGGGTAAAATCGAATTGTCCGGAATCTCCGTAGAGTTGGATGATGTTGCCCACCGCCGGAAGCTGCTCCGGGGAATACTTCAAAAACAATTCCCCGGATTGCGGCTTATCCACCAGCTTTTGATACCGTTTGCTGATGGGATATTTGGTTTGAGCCACTTCCGTTTTAGGCAAATCCAGGGTATAGATACGGGCGTGTTCCGGGGCGTTGAGAGCCATGTTCAAGGTGGTGCGGCCGTTCATGGTGCCGATTTCAAAAATAGCCCCGGGGCGTTCCCGTTTGACGATCGCGCAGATCACCGCCAGTTCATCGACGCTCATATTCCCGGCCTGCACCTCCAATTCGCGCAGTTCAATCCCGGCGTTGCCGCACACCCCGGATACGGAAATCTGCGGCAGGTGCGGTTTGTGGCGCTGCAGGCCAAAGTATTCACAGACCAGGTTATGAAACTGGCGGCCGCGGGCGGTCAGCAGCCCTGCCGTGGCGGCGTAAAACATCAGGGCCAGGGAGGCCAGGTATTTTCCGATTTTGTTGATCATATCAAATCTGCAATTCGGTTCGGCGTTTCAGGAATTTTCTCCCAGGCAGTCCCGGTATATCTCCAGGGTTTTCCGGGCGATCACATCCCAGGGATAGTTTGCTTTGATGTGTTCCCTCAGCTCCGGTTGCGGCGGCTGCTCCAGGGCGGTTAAAATGGCCCGGCGGATGCTTTCCACGGAGTAGGGGTCCGGATAAATAGCCCAGTCGCGGAAGTACTCCCGGGTTCCCCCGTGCGGGGTGATGACAATTTTTGCCCCGGCCAACGCGGCTTCCATGGCCGCCCGTCCCGGCGTCTCGAATTGCGAGGGAAGCGTAAAGACCTCGCAGGCCGCGTAGGCGGAGGCCAGCAGCGGGTCGTCGTTGGCAAGTCCTTCAATTAAGGTGATGCGGGGATTGCGGTGCAGGGCTTCCCGCACCGCCGGGGTCTCCCCGGTCTCCAGTAAGGGGGCAATCAGCACCGCGGGACGCTCGATCTGCTCCAGCGCCTGCACCAGCCGCAGCACATTTTTGCGCTCCGGCCCGATATGTCCCACATAAAGAATAAAATTATCCCGGCCGTATTTTTGGCGGAAAAGGGCCGGGTCGGCCCGGTAAAACTCCGGGGAGACGCCATTGGGGATGACCCTGATTTTATCCGTATCAATTCCCATCCCCTCCCGCAGCAGATTGCCCTCTGCCTCTGTGTTGGGAAGCACCCGCTCCGCCCAGCGGCAAATATCCCGGGTAAAGCGGTAATCCCACCAAAATCCTCTTAAAAATTTCCGCATGAGAGTGTCCATAGTAAGCACCCCCCGGATAAACCCGGCTGAGCGGCGGCTGTAGATGATCGGGTTGACCACGAACGGTTTTCCCAGGTAGGTCAGAATGCGGGCCAGGTTGTAAACAGCAAAGTTTGCCCCGAAGAGATGCACCAGATCGGCGTCTAAAATTTTTTTGCGATCTGTTTTCCAGAGATTCAGGAACTCGACCTCGACGCCCAATTGTTCCAGGTGCTGTTTGGTTTGCAGCATTTTAACATAGGGCCCTCCGCCGTAGAGCGGTGTTCCTTCGTGGGTGGCGAAGATGATTTTCATTGCTTCCACCTCGAGTAGCGCCAGGTCAGTTCGTGCACCAGCATCTGGCGGGTGTAGCGCCGCATTTGGCGGGGATCGGGTTGGGGCGGCAGCGGCGGGGTCTCCGGCAGCGTTTCGGCGGGAAGCTCCTTGCCGGCCGAATAAAGCGCTTGGCGGACTCTCCGGCCGTCCGGATGCGAGATAAAGACGCAGAGGTCTGTCTGCGGGTCTTCGGCCGCCAGGCGGATTTCCTGCTGCTCAAAGCTGGCAGACCAGCGGGTCGACAGGCGCATTTTCCAGAAACGGCAATAATCATAAAACGAGCAGACCTGCCAGCGCAAGGCCCGCACGGTTTCAAAAACGTCCCGGAACACATCCAGCCGGTTCTGCCCGGGGTGATGATAGAGAAACAACGGTTCGGAGAGCGCCTGCGCCTCGGATAGCCTGGCCTGGTAGTAAGTGATCATGTCTTCCACTTGGTGTCGCGCCCAGCCCAGCCGCCCCACCGAAACCGGGTGAACGGGAATTTGCAGCACCCGGCTGAAACGGTCGCCGAGCCAGGGAAAGCAGGGCAGGTTGTCGTAATCCAGGCTGAACTCCGAGGCGTAACTGAAGCCCAGCCTCTCCACGGCGGTCGCCAGGGCCGTATTCCAGTCTCCGCCCGGGGCGGCATAGCCGTTGGGCTGGATGCCGACCGCAGAAAGCACCTGCAAACCCTTGTGCATGTCTTTCAGGTTCTCTTCCACCGTATCAAATACGCGGTGACGGTAGCAATGAAAGGCAATCTCCTGGTCAGTCAGGCGGCTGTACAGTCCCGCCCAACCGGCGCAGGAGCGGGTTTCCACAAACCAGGTTGCCGGAATCTGGAAGCTGTGCAACAATGCATGGAGCGTTTTTACATCCTCCTGGTTGCTAAAGTCGGTGTCCACCCGGAAGCCGAACACCCCGTTGGCCTGACCCGGAAAGGGGGAAAGATGGACAAAGGGCAACCCCTGCAAGTGAAAAAGCCGTTCCAGGCATTTTTGCAGCACCCGGCGAATACCGGCTTTGCTGACCCGCGTCACCCGTTCGGAGGGGAATCGTTCTCCCCCGGGGCTGCGCGGAAAATTTTTCCGCACTGATTCCCGGCTGAGCACGGAATCGATAAACCCCTCGGGCAGGATGATTAGCAGCCCGCCGTTTTGATCGATCTCGGCGATGGTTGCCTGCCCGTCCTGGTCGGGCAGATAGCGGCTGTTGCGGGCGACCAGGCCGCGGCGCGGCAAATCGATTAAGGGCAGGTCGCCCAGCAGCGGGTCTTGCTCGGCCCGGAGGTAGTCGATTCTGCGGGGGGCGGCCGGGATATTCCAGCAAGCCCGGGCGCTATGGGCCTCGCATAAAACTGCGCCGCCGCGCCGGAGATGTTCCTCGAGGTAAGCCCGGCCCGGGGAATCCGCTGCACCGCATAAAATCAACACCGGGTATTGCGCCTCAGCTTCCGCCCAGGAAAGATCGACCTCCCGGAAGGCAATCCCGATTTGGCGAAGCAGAAGTTCCATGGCTGGCGAGGCCTGTATCAGCCCGACGGTCAGGTTCACAAGAACACCTTTTTAAAATATTTCCAGTCATCCCGCCCCAATCCGGCCGCAAGCATCAGCGCCGGGACGGCTATAAAAATCACCCCTAAAATATTGAAAAACCAGGACAACTGCAATCCGAATAAAAGCCAGGTTGCCAGAAGTCCGGTGAGGTACGGCGCGGCCAGACCGCGAATCCAGCGCAAGGAGATTTCTCTGCGAAGCTGGTGGATCATCAGCATCAGTGCGGTGAGTTGATAAGCTAAAAGCGCAAAAATTATATAAAGAGACGGGGAGTGATCCGGCGCGGCGGCCAGGAGCAGGAAAAAGACGATCATCCCGGAGACAATGGCGCGGGTGAACAGGCGATCTTTCCCCATTCCCACCAACGTGAATCCAATGACCGATTTGGTGAGGGTGAGCAGAAAATAAAAAATCAATGCACGAAAAAGCGGTGCGGCCCCGGTAAACTCCGTTCCAAAAACGATGTGAATGGCTGTATCTGCACCGGCGATAGCCAACAAGCCGATTGTCCAGGCCAGCACCACCACGGCCTTCAAGACCCGGTTGATGATAGGGCCCAGGCGTTCCGGAGCCTCGCTGGCGGTCTTGCTGATCACCGGGTAGAAGACGGTGTAGAAGACCCGGTCGAAGATGAGCAGCAGGCCGGTAAGTTTGAAGGCGGCGCTGAACAGGCCCACCTGGCCCTGGCTGGTCTTCCATCCCAGGTAGAGAAAAGGGAATTGCAGCACCACCTGGGAAATGATCGAAGCGGTCCCCAGCGGCAGGGCGTCTTTGATGAGGCGCCAAAGTGTGCCGGGTGTGGGAAACGGCTGATCATCCCCTGGGAACTGCCGGACCAGTATCCACCAGAAGAAAAGCGCTGAGGCGCTTCCCCCGGCCGTCCATCCCCAGGCGGTATGGATAATCTGGTCGGGAGTGCGGACAAAAGCAATTACCCACATCAGATATACCGCTGCGCCGATAATCCGGCCGCCGGCGGCAATCTCGATGCGCTGCCGGCCCTGGAAGAGCCATTCCAGCATCATGGCAGCCGGGAAGAGGTAGAGCAGGTAGGTGAGGGTGAGCTGGCGAATGGCGGGGTCGCTGTAGATCATCCAGACGACGGCGCCTACAACGAGCAGGGCGAAAAAAGAGAGCGCCAAACGCGCCAGGGAGATTTCCCGGGCTAAGGCAGACGGCTGAATACGGGGATGCGCCGCCCGGCGCACCCCCAGCAGGGCCAGCCCGCTGCTGCCAATGAGCAGGGCATATCCCAGCACTGCCAGGGCAATGCTGATCGCCCCGAATCCCTCTTTGCCAAGCACCCGGGCCAGGTAGGCGGCGGCGAAAAAACCCAGGGTGCGCCCGGCCAGGTCCCCGCCAAAGGCAAAGATCATGTTCTTGGAATGCAGTTTCAGCGCCATCCTCTGCCGATCGGTTCCGGTTTGGTGTTTTCCCTTGAAAGCATCAGAAAATACAATCGGATCGGCCGGATACCAAGATCATAGGTAACTATTCGGGTGAGCAGCCTCGCCCCCGCTTTTGCTCCATACTTTAAGACTTTAAAGAAACCGTTGAAACGGTTACTACATAGGCAGTATTAATTAAGTTGTCACCGCCCCGGTCTGCCGGGGCGGTAAAGATGACTACGGACTATGATATTCTCTGTAACCGATTCAACGGTTTTTATTATAGAGGCGTGAATTAATTCGCGAATATAGATTGGCCCGGTAGCCGCATTCCGGAGAACCGGCGGTCTTCTCGAATTTATTCACGCGTCTATAACGTGTTTTTCTCTTTTTGTTCCCGGCTCCTGTCCCAGCGGGTATGAGTTGACTGCGAGCGGGCGAAAAAGCAGCGTTCCAAGCAGGAGACGGGGTGTCAGGAGCGCCCCGGAAGTTTGCGATGGTTAGAGACAAAGCGGCTGTTGGCAATCCAAAACCGCCAGGGTTTTTCCTGCCCATTGCGGATGCCCACCCGCGGCCCGCGGCAGATATTTTGCTCGGCAATGATTTCCCCGGGATAAATCATCAAATCGGAACGGCATAAATCCAGCCCGTTCTGTTCCTTGTTCAGCCCAAAGGCCTGGCACAGTTTTCCGGGGCCGTTGGTCAGGTTCTGATGATTAACGCCGCCGCGCCGCTCGGCCATCAGCGCGGTTCCGATGAGGGGTTCCACGGCGCGGATCAGCACGGCGGCCGGAAAGCCTTCCGGCTCGGTGACCGCATTCAGGCAATAATACATCCCGTAAATGAAATAGATGTAGGCTGTCCCCGGGGGGCCGAACATGACAGCGGTTCTGGGCGTGTATCCGCGTGCGGCGTGGCAGGCCGGATCGTCCTGCCCGATGTAGGCTTCGGTTTCCACGATCATCCCGGCGGCGGTTCCCCGGGGATGGCGCCGCACCAAATAGGTTCCCAACAATTCCCGGGCAACTTCCAGCGTGGGTCGCCGGTAAAATTCCCGGGGAAGCGGTTGGCGGTTTTTGAGCAGATCGTCGAGCGTCATCGCGGCAGCAGTTTTAGGTGATGTTCTACGCGCTCCAGGGCCTCTTGTAAATCCAATTCTTCCACCCGGGTGATGTTTTGGCAAAGCGCCATAAGCATTTCATCCTGGCGGCGGCCGATTTGAAGCGCCTCTGAATAAGGCATCCGGGTAAAGGTGACCCGGGAGTATTTGGACAGGAAGCGCCCCGGGAAGGCTTTTTCCAGGCGCAATTCCAACTGCCGTTTGCGGATAAATTGAGGATGGGCGGTGCTGTCGCGCATTTCGATAAAGTTTTCCAGGGCCAGGTCGGCGATGGCGTCGGCGTCTTTTTTGCGCAGCCGCTGGTACTCGGAGAAGACTGCCTGCCAATCCTCGCCGCAGCGGTCGAGGTGCTCATCCAGCGCCTGGCAATCCTCGAAGGCGCAGTTCATGCCCTGCCCGTAAAAGGGCACGATGGCATGGGCGGCGTCTCCCAGCAAGAGCACCCGCCCGTCAATCTGCCAGGGGAAACACTTAATGGTGACCAAACTGCCGGTGGGGTTGCTCAGAAATTCGTTCTCCAGATTAGGAAGCAAAGGCAGGGCGTCCGGGAATTGGGATTCGAAGAAGGTTCGGATTGCCCCGCTGTCGCGAAGGGAATCAAACCCCGGTTTACCCTGAAACGGTAAAAACAGGGTGCAGGTGAAACTGCCGTCCCGGTTGGGCAGGGCGATCAGCATATAGGTCCCCCGCGGCCAGATGTGCAGGGCGTTGGGTTCCAGTTGGAATTCTCCATTTGGGCCGGGTGGGATGGTCAGTTCTTTATAGCCGTGTTCCAGAAATTGCTGGGAAAAATTGAAGCGCCCCCGTTTCTGCATGTTCAGCCTTATCGCGGAGTTGACGCCGTCGCAGGCAAAGATCGTGTCTGCACTGACCCGCATTTCTTTCGCGCTTGTTTCATCTTTTAGGACTAAATTACCCTGCTCAAAATTGATCCCCAGGCAGCGGCGCCGGAAGCGCAAGCGCGCGCCTTGTTCTTCGGCGGCGTCCATCAGGATTTTATTTAGCTCCCCCCGGGAGATGGAATTGATGACATGCTCGTCGCTGACGCCGTAGGGCAGTAGAGAGGTCGACCCGTCCGGTGCGTGGATCATCCTGCCCCGCATGGGGACAGCGTTTTTGAGCACTTTCTTGTGCAGGCCCACTTCTTTCAGCGCCGATATTCCCCGCAGGGAAAGGGCCAGGTTGATGGAACGTCCCGCGCTGATCCCGGTGCTGCGCATGTCCGGCCGCCGTTCGTAGACTTCCACCTGCAAGCCGCGCCGCACCAGGTAAACCGCCAGCAGAGAACCCGCTAATCCCGCCCCGACAATGACCACCTTTTGTTTTGGCATAGTTGCTCCGGTTTGTTATAGATTTTGACGCAGAGTTACACAGGTGAATCGGAGTTTCGCTGATACGTCATTCGATTTTTATCTCCTCAAGAATTTAGGCGCTAAGAGCGCCTAAATCGATTCCCGGCCGGCCGGGATTGTCGATATGGAATCCGGACATTGTAACCCCTCCCCGGCCCTCCCCTTAGCAAGGGGAGGGTATGGGTGGGGTTTGAAATTGTTCCCATGCAACTGCTCCGAAGAAGCAATAGGCGCTTTTGCGAAAAGTTCAGTCTAAGGAGCGCCCTGAACAAGTTCGCCCAGGATTCGGGCAAAGTGATAGACATCCTCAAAAGAATTGTAAAGCGGTACAGGAGCTATACGAATCACATCCGGTTCCCGCCAATCGCAAATCACTCCTCGTTCCGTAAGTTGCTCGAAGACGCGTCTCCCCTCATCGCCGATCACCAGGGACAGTTGGCAGCCGCGTGCTTCGGGATGGCCCGGGGTAATGATCTGCACTTTGTCCGGGCCAACGCGCCGAATCAGGTGTTCCAGATAGCCGGTCAGTTTTACGCTCTTTTGCCGTAAACGATCCATACCGGCCTCATCAAAAATATCCAGGGAAGCCCGCAATGCCGCCAGCAGCAGGATAGGCGGATTGCTGAGCTGCCAGCCTTCCGCGGTGGGGATGGGATCAAACTCCGGCCCCATCAGAAAGCGGGTTTGTTTGTTTTGCCCCCACCAACCGGCAAAGCGGGGATTTTCCCGCTCCTGCAAATGGCGCTGGTGCACAAAGCAGCCGGCAATTCCTCCCGGCCCGGAATTCAAATATTTGTAAGAACACCACACCGCAAAATCGATCTGCCAATCGTGCAATTGCAGGGGCAGGTTGCCGGCCGCATGGGCCAAATCCAGGCCGATCATACATCCCCGGCGGCGGGCTGCTTCCGCAATGGCCGGGATGTCGAAGGCCTGGCCGGTGTAGTAGTTCACCCCGCCCAACAGCACCAGGGCTATCTCGGCGCCGTGTTCTTCCAGAAACTGCACCATGTCTTCGGTGCGATGCAATACCTCGTTCTCGCGCAACGGGAATTCCAGCAACGCCTCATCCGGGGCAAATCCATGATACTGCAACTGCGATTTAACAGCATATTGGTCCGAAGGAAAACCGTTGGCTTCCATAACAATTTTATAGCGCCCCGGGACCGGCCGGTAGAAGGAGACCATCATCAGGTGCAGGTTGACGGTCAGGCTGTTCATGACCACCACTTCCTCCGGCAGCGCCCCCACCAGGCGCGCGGCAGCCGGTGTGAGGAGTTCGTGATAGGGCATCCAGGGGCGGCGCGCCCGAAAATGGCCTTCCACGCCAAGCTTGGCCCAGTCCTCAAGTTCCTGCTGAACATACGCTTCAACAGTGCGGGGCTGCAGACCCAGGGAGTTGCCGCAAAGATAAATCGAAGGCTGGCCGTCTGCGGTTTCCGGAATGTAAAACCGGTTTCGGTAGTCTCGCAATGGGTCGTCCTGATCCAGCTTCTGTGCGAACTCCAGGGTGGGTTGGTAGGTCATGGGTCTGTCTCCGGTAAAGAAAAGGGAAATTTGAGATTAAAGATTAAACTGACGGTTCGGTTATTTTTGGGCCGGTTTTCGAAATTCTTGGTGATTTCCTATTCGGAAGTTCTCGTTTTGGAAAAAATTCACGCTTGGCCACAGTTTCATACACAGAACCTTTGGTTTTACGTGGAAATCAATCGAGGACTCTCCAACTGGTAAGTTTCCGGATGATAGCCGGAAAACAAAAAAATGGGCGCATGTCAAATTGCACA
>JAJRYW010000359.1 GCA_024275555.1 Calditrichota bacterium
ACTTGCCAAGAGCAAAAAATTCATCAAAAATACCAAAAAAAGGATTTGTATACCTTTCGTCATAATGACACCCTCCACCCGAAAGTATTTATATCGGTAGTTTAAAATTATAAATAGGTAGGTCTATCTTAATTCGCTGTCGTAAGTATCCCCCCCCCCCCCCGCACAGAAACAAGGTCTAAAAAACTTTTTTGTCTACGCCGCAAAGGAGAATTATTTTTGACCGGATTTGGACAAAGAATATATTGGGGACATTGCAGGCAGGGGAATTTTGGCAAAACCCCTTGCAGACTGAATGGCATGCTATTTCTGAAGGAAGCAGCATCCTTGTTTTTACTGAAATGTGGCAACAGAGCCGGATCGACTAATTGCAAGAGACCGGGCGAAAAGAATGTATAAGATGTAAATGATTTCACCCGGCTCTTACCGGACGTCGCTCCAGTATCTCAGCCACCTGGCGCTGATGCACATCCAGCTATCCTAATAGTTTCGCACACTATGTCTTGGCAGGCCGGGGAACTATCTTTGATTGAGCAACTCAACAAATAATTAAGGATTGGAACCCCACGCAAGGGTTTAAAACGGGGCAACCTCTTCATCGGGTGCGGTGTAAGGAGCGTCGTCCGGAGCGGGATCGGCAAACTTGCCAAAGTTATTCAGGAAGGTGAGTTTTACCGTGCCAACCGGGCCGTTGCGGTGTTTTCCGATGATAATTTCAGCGACGTTTTCCACATCTTTGTACTTGGGATCGTCATGATCCTTAACATAAAATTCTTCCCGGTAAACAAACATGACCAGGTCGGCGTCCTGCTCGATGGCCCCGCTTTCCCGTAAGTCGGAGAGCATGGGACGTTTATCCGGGCGGGCTTCCACGGCGCGGGATAACTGGGACAACGCGATCACCGGTACATTCAGTTGCTTGGCCAAACCTTTCAGAGATCGGGAAATAAACGATATCTCCTGCTGGCGGTTATCAAACCCCTTGGGCGCTTCCATCAACTGCATGTAGTCGATGATGATTAACTGGATATCATGCTCCAGGGACATCCGCCGGGCGCGGGCGCCTAATTTAACAATATCCAGCCCGGCCGTGTCATCGATAAAAATCGGCGCTTCGTACAGGGAACCGGCATATTTAATCACTTTATTCCAGTTTTTGCCCAGCTTTCCGGTGCGCAGTTTTTGGGCGTCCACCATAGCGCCGGAACAAAGCAGACGCTGCACCAGTTGCTGGCTGCTCATTTCCAGACTGAAGATAGCAATGGGGCGCTGGCCATCCACAGCGGCGTTTTTGGCAATGTTGAGACAAAAAGCGGTTTTCCCCATCGAGGGGCGTCCCGCCAAAATAACTAAATCCCCTTTCTGGAACCCGGCGGTGATTTTATCCAGGTCGCGGAACCAGGAAGGAACGCCGATCACCCCGCTGTGCTCCATGTGATGCAGCCGCTCCAACTCCGCAATAGTTTCATTGATGATCGGTTTGACGCTCTGGTAGCTTTTCTCTTTCTGATTTTTGAGGATGTCAAAAATATTCTGCTGAGCAGCGGCGAGCACGCCCTCCACATCCGCCTGGGGATCGTAGGCGTTTTTGAGGATGTCGGTGCAACTGTGGATCAATTTGCGCAGCAGGGCCTTCTGTTTTACAATTTGCAGGTGATATTCAATATTGGCGGCCGAGGGAACTAAGGAAGCCAATTCCGCCAGGTAATGCGCGCCGCCCACCTCTTCCAGCGTCTCCTGGCGGTTCAATTCCTCGGTAAGGGTGATGATGTCTACCGGCTCATTCTTCTTATACAGCGAAAGCATGGCCTCGAAAATATAGCGGTGCGCCGGCCGGTAAAAGTCGGATTCCTCCACTTCCTCCAGGGCAATGGCCACCGCCTCCTGTTCCAGCAGCAGCGCCCCCAGGATATACTTTTCCACATCCACCGACTGGGGCGGCAGCTTTCCCCCGATGTCTAAAATCTCTTGTTCGCGGTTCTCAGATTTGGGCTTACGTCTCTTTGCCATGACTCCTACTGTGTTTGGTTAAATTGTTCGAGAACAAACTTCATATCCTCCACCCCGGCATCCAGCATGTTCATGTTGCGCAAAATATAAGCAGGGTGATAGGTGACGATCAACGGTTTATCCTGGTAGGCCCAGACACGTCGGCGCATGTTTCCCAGAGACTCCTTAGTTTGCAGCAGGTTCTGTGCGGCAATTCTACCCAGAGCAACCAGGACGCGGGGCTGAATCATCTCAATTTGGCGATGCAGGTAAGGAATGCACTGCACCACCTCCTCCGGAAGCGGGTCGCGATTGTTGGGCGGGCGGCATTTAAGAATATTGGCGATATAAACATCCTCGCGGCGCAACCCGACCCCGGCCAGCAGTTTATTCAGCAATTGCCCACCCCGGCCCACAAACGGCTCCCCTTGCTGGTCTTCGTGGTACCCCGGGGCTTCGCCGATGAACATAATGGCGGCATTGGGATTACCCACCCCAAAGACAAAATTGGTGCGGGTCTTTCCCAGGGGGCATTTTTGACAATCTTTGATTTGCAGATGAAAGGTCTTCAACGCTTCCATTTTCTCTCCGTCTCCATCGATACTCATCCCTTTCTCATCTGCAATGTACAGTTCCCGACCGTACAAATCACGATACCAGTTCAGGAAATTTTCGATTTGTTTTTTCATGGGCATACCGAACATTACTCACTTTTAGGTAACAATTTAGCGTTCTGAAAAAACGCTGTCTTGAAAAAAATCTCTCTCTACCCCCCTATTTCCCCCCTTGTACAGACCGGGGACATGGGTAACACTCTGTTCGGACACATAGGTAACACTTTTGGTAAATTATGGCTGCCAAAAAATAGAGGAGGCAGCCATGAGCTGGAAGGATGTTACCCCTATGGAACAACGACT
>JAJRYW010000360.1 GCA_024275555.1 Calditrichota bacterium
CGTTATGAATATTCTCAATTTTAATCCTCATCCACCGCCTACACACCGCCATGTGAAATAAAATATCCCAGCGCTAAAAAGACCTCAAAATAGACAATCTCCCCAGCAAGCCGTGCAAACCAAAAGCCACGCCAGAAGATTTTAATTGGGTGAACAGGATATAGGCAAAAATGCAATTCCGGTAATCCCTTCCCCGGCAATTAAGCCGTAACCGAGCAGCGCCCCCGCGCCGGTTTGCCGGGCAGCCACATGGGGGAAACAATCGCCTAACTCATTGAGCTTCACGGGCTTTAGATCAAAAGCACTTCGATATTTCCCCGTTTCCCATTACAACCGTTTAGAGTTTCCGCTTCAATTTTTACTGGCTCACTCGGTGAAATTCCAAATCGTGGAAATCGTAGCTAAAATCGGTTAACGGCGAGATGGCTTTCATGGTGATTTCCACGGCCTGGCCTTCCGTATTTAAATTAAACATCACAAATGCGTCGGCATCGAAACTTCTGTCGGTCCATTTTACCACAAACGTGTTCGCATTATAATGATACATTGGCCCGTTTGGTTTGGGCGAGCGGAGTGATCGATGAAAGAGCTGATCGCCTTCGGGGGTAATCACGATTTCGCCAAACCAATTGTCCCTATATCTGCCGGTATAGTTGTTCAGGTCAACTTGTCCGGGGGGCGAACCCATCTTTTGGTTAATCTTGTCCCGGATTGCTGCCACGATTTTGTGCGCTTTTTGCTTTTTTTCAGACAATCGTTGCTGATAAATGTGCACCCAATCTCTTTTTTTAACGCCGAGAAAGCGATCTTTGATCGTGTTCGTAATTGACCGGAATGCTTCGCCGGATTGCTGATTTGTTAAAACGATGACGCCTGACTTCAATTCCGGCAGCATGGTAATCTGGGTGACCATTCCTTCCAATCCACCGGTATGGCTAACTTCCAGATACCCGAAAACATCCCTGAGAAACCACCCCAATCCATAAGCTCTGAAATGGCTATTGTACAACGTATCCCGTTTGGCAGGCAAGATAGTTTGCGGGCTCCACGTTTCACGATGAACCTTTACGCTGAAAAGACTATCCTCTAATTTTTCCCCATATTTTCCTTCGTTCAGGCGAGCGATCACCCATTTGCTCAAATCTTTAATATTCGAATAAATGCCGCCGACCGGATTCTCGCCTTTCTTAAAATGATGCCTGCTGATGACCTTCACCGTCCCATCGACGGGCGCATGGGCGTCGATTACGTCGCGGTAATCTTTTAGCCGTTCATAGGAAGCCGCGGAATAGTCCATTCCCAGCGGTTCCATGATTCTTTTTTCCACCACCTCTTCCCAACTTATCCCCGTTACCCGGAAAACCACCTCACCGGCAACCATATAAAGGAGGTTGTCGTAGTCATATTTGCTGCGGAACGGAGATCGCTGCTTCAAGAATCTCAGGTTGTAGATCAAATCAGCCAGTGTGAAATTCGTTGAGTCCGGAAAAAACATTAAATCTCCGGCCCCCAGGCCCAGACCGCTCCGGTGAGTAAGTAAGTCGCGTATTCTAAAATCCTCCGTAACATAGGGATCGTATAAACGAAATTCCGGGATGTAATCAATTACGCGGTCATCCCAACTGATTTTTCCTTCATCAACTAACATTCCTAAGGTCGCGGTGGTAAAGGCCTTGCTGTTCGAGGCAATTCCGAATAAAGTGGTTTCGGTGACCGGCTTCATGGTTCGGAGTGAACGTACCCCATATCCTTGGGAATGAATGACCTGCCCATCATGAATCACTGCAACAGCAATCCCGGGAACGTCAAATGTTGAACGAACCCTTTCCACCAACGAATCAATTTCGGAAGAGGTGATCGGCTGAGCGTATAGGGAAACAGTAAATAAGATGATCGAGCAGAGAACAAACAATCGAGTTATTCCACCTTCAAAGCGCATATTAATCCTCAAATAGTTATCAATTACCTCAGGTAGTTTCAATAGACCTTATTGCAAGTTCGTTATATATACTTATTCAACTTATGTCATTTTCCCGACGGGATGGCGTTGCCACGAACGCAGTGAGAAATCTGTTAGCACTCAAAACTTTTTCTTTAATTCTCAATTATTTTAACAGATTTAGTGTCGAATACCCACAGATTTCTCTCTCCATCCCTGGAGTTCGAAATGACAGTAGGTTTTTAAAGCCAATAATCACAAATATTTAAAAGGCTATAAGGTCTAATGAAACTGTTTATTTAAAGTATTTTGGATATCCTTGCTTTTATTCTTTCTCCAACCGCTTACTCACCGCCATGTGGTAGATAAAATACCCCAGCGCCAAAAAGACCGCGAAGGAGACTATCTCCCCGGGTAAGCCGTGCAAGCCAAAAGGCACACCAGCGGGCTTGGATTGGGTGAAGACGGCATAGGCCGCAATAGCAATTCCGGTGATCCCTTCCCCGGCAATTAAGCCCGATCCCAGCAGCACGCCGGTGTCGGTTTGCTGTTCAGCTACATCGGTTTTTTCCCGGTTCATGCGCGCTTCGGCAAAACGGCGAATCAAGCCCCCCACAAAGATGGGCGTCATGGTAGAAAGGGGCAGGTAGATGCCCACCGCAAAGGGTAATGATGGTACCGAGAGCAACTCGGCCACAATGGCAAAGCAGGCGCCGATCAGCACCAGGCTCCAGGGGAGATTAGCTTGCAGCACCCCATCCACCACTGTTTTCATCAGTGTGGCTTGCGGAGCGGGGATTTCGCTGGAACCAAACCCGTAGGCCTCTCCCAGCCAAATCACCGCCAGGGCGATGAAAAACGCCGAAGTCAGCGCCCCGAACAGTTCGCTGCCCTGCTGGCGTCTGGGCGTGGCTCCCAACAGGTAACCGGATTTCAAATCCTGGGAAATATCCCCGGCAATGGAGGCTGCCACAGCCACCACTGTGCCGATGGTAAGCACCGCCGCTTTACTGTAGATGTCCGTCCATCCCAGCAGATAAAAGACGGCGCTGACCCCCAGGAGCGTCACGATAGTCATCCCGGAGGTGGGATTGGAGGTCACCCCCACCAACCCAACAATCCGCGAGGAAACCGTGACAAAGATGAAGGCGAATAAGGCAATTGCTAACGAGCCGATGATCCGGGTAACCAATATTTGATTGATTCCCACCACAAAGGGCGTGCTGATGGAGATAACCAAAAAAATGGCTGTTACGGCGATGACCACCTTAAAAGACATATCCTGATCGGTGCGGAGACGCGAGGAGACCATTTTCATTGCTTCCGGAGAGAGTTCCCGTATACCGATTTTGAGCGACTCGATCATGGTCGGCAGTGATTTAATCACCGTGATGATCCCCCCGGCAGCCACGGCCCCCGCGCCGATGTAGCGCACATAACGATTCCAGATTTCCGCGGCGCTCATATCGGCGATCAGCTTCTGAGTTTCGGGAAAGATCGGGGAACCGACCAGCTCTCCGAAGTGGGCAATGGCAGGGATTATGGCCAGCCAGGACAGCAGGCCGCCCGCCACCATAATCGCGGCAATCCGGTAGCCCAGGATATAACCGACGCCCAGCAGCGCCGGGGTGGCTTCCAATCCCAGGAGGCCTTTTTTTAAGCCCGGCACCCGGGTGCTGACCTGGGCCGGCCAGAGTTGCACAAAGGACAGGATCGCCTTGTAAACAAAACCGATCCCCAATCCCTGGAAAACATACTTGGCCTTGGAGCCGCCGGAGTCGGCGGCGATCAGAACCTGGGCAGCAGCCGTGCCTTCCGGGTAGGGCAGGTTGCCATGTTCCTTGACAATCAAAAAACGGCGTAAAGGAATCATAAACACAATCCCCAGCATACCGCCCATCATCCCCAGCAAGGCAATCTGGGCCAGGGCGGTATCCAACCCCCAGAGAAACAGGGCCGGGACGGTGAAGATAATCCCCGAGGCAATCGAAGAACTGGCCGAACCGGTGGTCTGGGCAATGTTGGCCTCTAAAATTGCGGCTTTGCCCCAAAGCGGTTCCAGCGCTTTAAACAAAGCTACCGAAATGACTGCCAGGGGAATTGCAGTGCTGATAGTCAACCCGACCCGCAATCCCAAATAAGCGTTGGCGCTGCCAAACACAACTCCGAAAACCGCTCCCATAAGCAAGGCGCGAACACTGAAATCCTTCACTGCCGCATCATGGGCAACATAGGGTTTAAAATCAGCCATAGACGCTCCTCTCTGATTCCTGGTGGTGAAAAATGAGGGCTTTGAAAATCAATCAAGGAACAGAATTTAGGGGTTTTCAGGCACATATCAAATAGGTTGAATTTCTTCCTGCCTACACCGGCATTTTCGATGACGGTTGGAGGAAGAACCTTCATTCTGCTTAGACGAGGTTTGTTTTATCCAGTAGAGTAGAAAAGGAGATGTAGTGTTTAGGTTTCGGCCTACTTCTGTTACAGGGTTTCCCCGTTGTGGCTCATTAGCCGCATACCGTGCATTACATCTGCCTTTCCCCTCGTCAAACCGGACGTGCGGATTTCCCGCA
>JAJRYW010000361.1 GCA_024275555.1 Calditrichota bacterium
ACGGCTATGTAATAATTTCTTTCTCATTAACACCGGGCTTAAGCCCGGTGTTAATGACATCTTGCACCGATTGTTTAACCGTTTCAACGGTTTTTAAAGAATGTCTAAAAAATGCAATTTGTCATGCGCCCTAATAAGGTCTAGTATGTTTAGATGATTTATTTCCCACAAGGGGAAACTTATTGGAGTGGGCCGGGCCTTAGCCGATGGAGTAGACTGCGCCTATATTTGTGATATAGCAGTTCATCCCGGCTATCAGGGTTTAGAACTTGGGAAAGATATTGTCTCTAAACTGGCGGCGCTTTCAGAAGATTACCGGAAAATCATACTCTATGCCAATCCCGGTAAAGAGGGGTTCTACATAAAGCTCGGTTTTAAAAAGATGAATACGGATATGGCCATATTTAAAAATCAAAGCGGGGCCGCCCGGGCCGGATTAATAAGCAAAGACTGACAGGGAACAAATTCAAATTGCCCGCCCCCAGCGGCTGAAAAAGATTCCCATACAAAGGGCCATTTCAATGAATTCAAATCATATAAAGAAATACCGCTACAATGGCGCGCGTTCACTGGTGCTATTGCATGAAAAATATTTGAACTCGCTCCTACAGACCTGGCGGGAAGCGAAAAATCTAAATATAGTTTTACCTGAAACGGAAGATTCAGACTATAAATCCCTGGATACACTTCTTAGACATATTTTTAGAGCAGCACGGGGATACATGACTTGGATGTGTGACAAACTGAACCTTCCCGATCCGGACATTCGGCCAGCGCCCGAACCGGAGCGTATTGAAGTTGAAGCGGATGAGTATCTTGGGCATCTCTTCCATAAATGGCGCACACCCTTAACAGAAATCGCGGAGGATAAATTTCACTCGCCGACCTATACATCCCGTTGGGGGGTGGAATATTGTATAGACGCCATGCTTGAACATGCCGTCATGCATCCGATCCGGCATGAGTACCAGCTAAGAAATTTAATTGAGAAGCAACGGAACGGATAGCTGCCAGGTAAGGGAATACGAAGGAGCAAGATTAGGGATTAAAGGGGGAAAGACAAGGAATCAAGAATGTTAGAAAGTTTATCTACCCCCCATAATCCGTATTGACCGGCGTAAATCCGCAGCTTTTATACAAACGCCCGATATTGAACTCCGATTTACCAATAGTTATCCAGCGTCTTCTATTCAAACCCTTCAAACTTCTCCCCCGCCAAATAGTCATTACACCACTTCGCCAGGGTTTCTGTCCAGAGGGGATGGTCGTTCAGACAAGGAATCATCTCGAACTCTTCTCCCCCGGCGGCCAGGAAATCTTCTTTGCCGCGCATGCCAATCTCTTCCAGGGTTTCCAGGCAATCGGCCACAAAAGCGGGACACATCACCAGCAGTTTTTTCACCCCGGACTCGGCCAGGCGTATTAGTTCCTCATCCGTAGCCGGTTTCAGCCAGGCGTCCACACCCAGGCGGGATTGGAAGGAGAGCGAATGCTTTTCCGGCGGCAAATTCAGGGCTTTGGCAAACTCTTCCGAGGTGCGGAAGACCTGGCGCCGGTAGCAGGTGCGATGCGCCGGCGAAGGTACCGAGCAGCAGTTTTCCACTTTCAGGCAGTGTTTTTTGGTGGGGTCGGTTTTTTTGCAGTGCCGCTCCGGGATGCCGTGATAGCTCAGCAGCAGGTAATCATAATCCTGCTCCAGGTAGGGCCGCACACTCTCCGTCAGCGCTTTGATGTAATCGGGATGATCATAAAAGGGCGGGAGGATGGTCAGGTGCTGGGGAAGGCGGTCTTTCTTCATCACCCGCTGCGCTTCTACGATGACCGTCTCGGTGGTGGCCGTATCATTATGGGGATAGAGCGGAACCAGCAGAATATCTTCCAGATTGGGATAGGCGCTCGCCAAATTTTGCAGCGTCGATTCGATGGAGGGATTTCCATAACGCATGGCCAATTCCACCGGCGCATCCACTTTCTCCTGAAGCAGTTTCTGCAGGCGCTGGCTGAGCACGATCAGGGGAGAGCCCTCCTCCCACCAGATGGATTGGTAAGCGTGGGCGGATTCTTTGGGGCGTTTGGGCAAAATAAACGCTTCCACGATCAGCTTGCGAATCAAATACGGTGCGTCAATAACCCGGCTGTCCATTAAAAACTCGCGCAGGTAGACGCGCACGTCTCCTTCGCTGGTGGAGTCAGGTGATCCGAGATTAACCAGTAAAACCGCTTTCGTAACACTGCTTTTATCTTCCGGCATCGGGGCTCCTGTAGATTTTTTTTTCGTTACAATTTGTTTGGATTGCGTTATCGGCTTTGAAGAACAATTTTCCTGGTAGCCGCAAACTTCAGGTTGCGATAACCCCGTATGATTTTCCTCCAGAGCAATTCAAATGGTAGCCGCAAACTTCAGTTTGCGATAACCCCGCAGCCATATACAGACGCAGGCTTATGAATTTTTACTGAATAAATGGGCAACCGACAAAATATATTTTGTCGCTGCTACGTTCACCGAGGAGCGTCAAAACTTGTTTGACCATGCGCACCGAGCATTAAAAATAGCCCGATTAATTTTTCATAGATCATTAGCAGGCGAAGACCCGGTTTCGCTTCAGCAAGCGCAGGCTGAAGCCTGCGGCTACCGGTGCTGGATTATGCTTCCACCGCTTTTTGCAGGGCCCGGTAGTTGGCCTCGATGGTGCGTTCGATGTCTTCCCGGGAGTGTGCAGCCGAGACAAAATAGGCTTCAAATTGCGACGGCGCTAAATAGACGCCTTCATCCAGCATGGCCCGGAAATAGCGGGCGTACTGCTCGGTGTTGCTTTCCGCAGCGGTTTCATAATCGATGACTTTTTCCGGGTTGAAGAACAGGCAGCCCATCGATCCGACCCGGGTGGTGTAGCAATCCAGCCCCAGTTTTTGCAGATTGTTGGCCACGCCGTCGGCGAGTTGGGCGGCTTTCTGCTCCAAATCCGCGTAAAATTCGCCGTTGTTGATCAGTTGGAGCGTCGTCAATCCGGCGCGCATGGCCAGCGGGTTTCCGGACAGGGTTCCGGCCTGGTAGACCGGTCCTATTGGGGCGACCTGTTCCATGATCTCCCGCTTCCCGCCGTAAGCGCCCACCGGCAGACCGCCGCCGATGACTTTGCCCAGCGTGGTTAAATCCGGGGTAATGCCGTAGCGCTGCTGAGCGCCGCCCGGGGCCACCCGGAAGCCGGTCATCACCTCATCAAAGATCAGCACAATACCGTGCTGATCGGCTGTCTGCCGCAGCGCTTCCAAAAATCCCGGTTCCGGCGGCGCCACCCCCATGTTCCCGGCAATCGGCTCGACGATGACAGCGGCAATTTGATCCGGATTTTGCTCGATCAGTTCCTGCACGGATTCGGCGTTATTAAACCGCGCCACCAGCGTATCGCGGGCGCTGCCTTCGGTAACGCCGGGGCTGTTGGGTACGCCCAGGGTCATCGCCCCGGAACCGGCCTGGATCAGGAAGCTATCCCCATGCCCGTGGTAGCAGCCGCTGAATTTGATCACCTTATCGCGGCCGGTATAACCGCGGGCCAGGCGAATGGCGCTCATGGTCGCCTCGGTGCCGGAGTTAACCATCCGCACCATTTCCACCGAGGGAACCATTTCGGCCACCAGTTCGGCCAATTCAATTTCCACCCGGGCCGGCGCGCCAAAGCTGACAGCTTTTCCGGCTTCCTCGCGGACCGCCTCGACAACCTCCGGGTGCGAGTATCCCAGGATCATCGGCCCCCAGGAGCCCACGTAATCGATGTAGCGATTGCCGTCCACATCGTACAAGTAAGCGCCCTCGCCGCGCTCGAAAAAGATCGGATTGGCGCCGACGGATTTAAAGGCCCGCACCGGCGAGTTCACCCCGCCCGGCAAAATCTTCTGGGCGCGTTCAAACAATTCAATGCTCTTTTGATATCGGTTCATAGGTTTCCTCATAAATCATTTACATTTTCTTCATCATTGCCGCAAGGACGCCAGGATCGCAAAGATATACCTGATAAAAGTAACTATACTTCTTTAATCTCTAATCGTTCTCACTTTAATCTCTAATCTCTCTTCTTTAATCTCTAATCTTTCTTAACAATTCAGTTCTTCCTTATTTTTGACAGGATAAACAGGATCAACAAGATTGTTTAATCCTGTTTATCATCTATTATTCTTAAGCTTATTTTAGTTCAGATAATTGTGGCAATTCCCGCACTTTTCTTTTTATCTCAACTTTTCGCTCACCAAAATTGATGATCAAGCCAACATCTTTTTGGGTTGCTGTCAAATAATTTACCAACTGTAATTCGTGAGCCATCGTGATACGTCGAACCGACTTTAATTCCAAGATGACACTTTCTTCAACAAGAATATCTGCCTGAAACTCTCCCACGAGTTCATCTTCATAAAACACCTGGATTTTTTGTTAGGCAATAGCTTTAAGACCCATCTTTTTCAGCTCGATCATCAAACACTTTTCATAAACTGACTCTAAAAAGCCAAATCCCATCTTGTTGTACACTTGAAAAGCACATCCAATAATTTTTTCTGTCAACTCCTGATGTTTCATAAACTATACCTCACTTAGGTTATGATAATTATTTTGATTAACCGGATAAAAACTCTAACACATTGTTGATATATAAACATTTACCAATTCGTTTAGCAAACAATCTTGTTCATCCTGTAAATCCTGTCCAATAAGTACCTGACTAAATACAATCTTTCTTACTTTAATCTCTAACCTTTCCTATCCCAAAATCGCCGCCGCTTCTTTAGCAAAATAAGTCAGGATTATATCCGCGCCGGCGCGCTTGATGGAGGTCAGCGATTCCAGCATCACCCGGTCATGATCCAGCCAGCCTTTTTCCGCGGCGGCCTTCAGCATGGCAAACTCGCCGGACACCTGGTAGGCGGCCGTGGGCAGACCAAATTCATCCTTTACACGGCGGATGATATCCAGGTAGGGCATGGCCGGCTTGACCATGATGATATCCGCGCCTTCCTCGACATCCAACTGCACTTCCCGCAGGGCTTCATCGCCATTGGCGGGGTCCATCTGGTAGCTGCTGCGGTCCCCGAATTGCGGCGTCGATTCCGCGGCCTCGCGGAAAGGGCCGTAGAAGCCGGAGGCGTACTTCGCGGCATAGGACATGATGGGAATCTGGCTGAAACCGGCGTCATCCAGGGCTTCTCGGATCGCCCCGACCATGCCGTCCATCATCCCGGAAGGAGCAACCATATCCGCCCCGGCCTGGGCCTGCACCACCACCTGTTTCTGAAGCAGTTCCAGGGTGGCGTCGTTATCCACCTCCTGGCCTGCCAGAGGCCCGCAATGGCCGTGATCGGTATATTCGCAAAGGCACACATCGGTGATCAGGTAGAGGTCCGGCGCCGCTTCCTTGATGGCACGCAGGGCACGGCAGATAATCCCCTCCGAACTGATTACATCGCTGCCCAGGGCGTCTTTGTGGGCCGGAATTCCAAAGAGGATGACCGCGGGAATTCCCATATTATACACCTCCCGGGCCTCCTTCACCAGGTTGTCTATCGACATCTGGGCGTGGCCGGGCATACTGCTGATCGTATTGATCACATTTTCGCCCTCGCAGACAAACAGGGGCAGGATAAAATCGTTGGGGGTGACCAGGGTCTCGCGCACCATGGCCCGAATTTGGGGATTCCTGCGCAAACGTCGCAATCGGTAATAAGGGGTAAACATGGGGTCTCCTTCTCAGTCGTTGCTGTTCATGTATAGCTAAATTGTTTTTTATATGGGGAATGCGTAAAACGTAATGTGTATTGCGTAATGTATACAGCTTTCACGTTTTACGTTTTACGTTTTACGTTTTACGCCCCATCTGAATCATCCGGTTGTCTCGGCTGATTTTTTAATCCTGCTTGCCAGAAATTCGGCAATGATCTGGCTGATCCCGTGCGACTGCTTGACACAGTCCGCCACGGAAATCCCGCCCCGGAAATTGCCGGAGAGAAACAAGCCCGGCTGAGCTTTTTCATAATTGCTGATTTGATCAATTATTTTCTGATGACCGATTTTGTATTGGGGAATGGCCTTCGGCCAGCGGCGGATTTTGACGAAATCGGGCGGCCGGGTGATCCCGATCAGCTCCTGCAAATCCTGCTGCACTTTTTGGGTCAGTTGCTCATCATCCAACCCGGCCAGTTCCGGCTGGCGGCTTCCCCCCACAAAGGTGGTCAGGGCAACACTGCCGTCCGGGGCGCGGTTGCTGAAGATCGTGGAAGTCCAGATCGAACCCAAAATCCGGCGCTGTTCTTTTTCCGGCGTCAGGAAGCCGAAACCGTCCAGCTCCCGTCCTCCCGGGTTTTGACGGTAGCCGAAGAAGACCATCGCCACCGGGGGATAGGCAATTTTTTCCAGCGTCTCGACCAGGGGGAAGTCAAATCCGAAGGGCAGATTGCCATAGGCGTGGGCCGGGATGGTAAACAGCACTGCTGGGGCGCTACAGCGCAGCGATTCCCCCTGCACGACGGCCTCGACCACATAATCGTTCCCGTTTTTATTGACAGCGCTAATTTGAGCGCCGGTAAGAATATCTTTTTCGAAGCGCCTCCCCAGCGCCGTGATCACCGTCTCCAATCCGTCATCAAAAGAGAGCAAGCGGGCCTTGGTCTTCTCGGTTTCGGCGCGTTTCTTGCGCTCCCGGGCGCCTTTGATTGCCCCTTTGATCAAACTGCCGTAGCGCTGCTCCAACTGGTGCAGTTTCGGGAAAGCGCTGGGCACGCTCAACTCTTCCGGCCGCCCGGCGTACACCCCCGCTACAAAGGGATTGATGGCGTAATCCAGGAACTCCCGCCCTAAGCGGCGCACCACAAAATCGGCTAAAGATTCCTCTTTATCCGGCGGGGCGGGGCGAATAAACGGCTCTTTGAACAGGCGCAGTTTCGCGCCGGCAGAAAACAATTTGGTTTTGAAGAAGGCCGGCGGCGACATCGGCAGGGCAATCAGTTTCCCGTTGCGTATAATGTAGCGATTCTGGGCCCGGGAGTTGGCGTACTGCACCTGCGCCTCCACCCCCACACCTTCAAAAAGCTGATGCAGCAGCGGCGTGGTGTCCAGGGTGCTGTTGGGGCCGTGCTCGACCAGGAAACCGTCCAGGCGCTCGCTGCGGATCGCCCCGCCCAACCGCTCCGCCTTCTCGATAATCAGCGGACGGTACCCTTTCTGATGCAGGAAAAAGGCCGCGCTCAACCCGGAAATCCCGCCGCCAATGATAATGATGTCCCGGTGGTATTTGATGTCATTCATAGGAGACCTGGTTAGAATCTAAGTGCTTTCGCACACTTCGGTCCCCGGCCGGCCGGGGTGTCTTCGACAGAGTAAATCGACAATCCCGACCGGCCGGGAGTCGATTGAGACCCCGATTAACACCGGGATTAATCCCGGTGTTAATGAAAGTGCCTGACTCAAGTAACCGTTTTATGTGAATAACTTTATTATTCAAGACAACCATCCTAAACCGTGCGGGAGTAGATCGGTTTGTCTTTCTGGCGATCTTTCTCCAGGTAGGCGTCGAAGGCCATGGCGATATTGCGGATCACCAAACGCCCTTCCTGGCTGATTTGCAGGCGATCCGGCAAGAACTCCACCAGGCCGTTCTCGACAAACTCCTGCAGTTTGGGAAAATCGGCGGCGAAATACCGGTCAAAGTCCACCCCGAACTGCTCGGCAACCCGGTCTTTAAAGACCCGGTTGTTGCACATAATTTCCGTGATGACATACTTGCGCACCAGGTCATCTTCGTTTAATTTGATGCCGACCTCGGTGGGCAACCGCCCTTCATCAACCATCTTCTCATATTCTTTGATGGATTTGACATTCTGGGCGTAAGCGCCGTGCAACTGGCTGATGGCGGTCACCCCCATTGCCAGCACCTCGGTACCGGCCAGGGTGCTGTAGCCCTGGAAATTCCGGTAAAGGGTATGCTCGAAGAGGGCCTTGCTGAGTTCGTCGTCCGGCTTGGCAAAGTGATCCATCCCGATGAACACATATCCGGCCTCGGTCAGCCGGTCGATGACCAGTTTCAGGATGCTCAGGCGTTCCGACACATCCGGCATGGCCTCGGTAGGCAGAACGGTCTGGTGCTTTTTCAGCCAGGGCACATGGGCGTAATTGAACACCGCCAGGCGATCCGGATCGAGTTCCAGCACCCGGTCCAGGGTATGCCGGTAGGATTCCAGGGTCTGGTAGGGCAGTCCGTAGATCAGGTCGATGTTGACCGAATCAAACCCCAGGCGGCGGCTTTCGGTGATGACGTATTCATTCTGCTCGTCGCTCTGAATCCGGTTGACGGTTTTTTGCACATGCGGATCAAAATCCTGCACACCGTAACTGACCCGGTTAAAACCCACCTTGCGCAAAGTGGGCAAATGCTCTTTGGAGATAGTGCGCGGATCGATCTCGATGCTGATCTCCGCATCCGGGGCAATCTGAAAATGATCTTTAATAAACCCGTAGATATCCTCGATTTGTTCCGGGGAAAGATAGGTCGGCGTTCCCCCGCCCCAGTGCAGTTGCACCACCTTCCGGCTGGGATCAATCAATTTGCTGACCATTTCGATTTCTTTTTTCAGATATTCCAGGTAGCGCTCGATCCGCTCCGGCCGGGATGTAATCACCACATTGCAGCCGCAGAAATAGCATAAACTGTGGCAAAAGGGAAAGTGAAAATAGAGCGACAGATCGCTCTTATTGTCGCCCCGGTTGGTGGTGCGCAACTCCTCCCGGTACTGCTCCGGCCCAAAACCACGGTGGAATTGCGGGGCGGTCGGGTAGCTGGTATAGCGGGGTCCGGGACGATTATATTTTTTCAGCAGTTCCAAATCAACATTTATGGCATGATTGCTCGACATGGCAACCCTCTCTTTTCTTTAAGTATGATAAATAACGCTTTCTTCTTTAACGGCGTTGATGAAAGCGCGGGCGTGATCGACGGGGATATCCGGCAGAATACCGTGTCCCAGGTTCGCGATATGGCCGGTTCCGGGGCCGAATTCCTCCAGCATGACACGCACCATCTTGCGGATGGTTTCCGGGGAGGCGTAGAGCGCGGTGGGATCAAAATTGCCCTGCACGGCGATCTGATCGCCCAGTATTTTGCGAGCGGTTTGCGGCGGGATGGTCCAATCCAGGCCGATCACATCTGCGCCGCACTCTTTGAGGGCATCGAGCCAGATTCCCGCCCCTTTGGCAAAATAGATCACCGGCAGGCCGGGACGGCGCACCGCTTCGATGATCCGCTTTACATAAGGCAGGGCAAACTCCCGGAAACCGGCCGGATCGAGAATTCCCGCCCAGGTGTCGAAAATCTGAATGGCGTAGGCGCCGGCGCGCACTTTGGCCTGGCAGTAGCCGATCACCGCTTCGGTGATCTTCTCCAGCAGTTTGTGCAGCAAATCGGGCCGGTCAAATCGCCAGGCTTTGGCGTGTTTAAAATTCTTGGAGCCGCTGCCTTCGATCATGTAGGTCGCCAGCGTCCAGGGCGCGCCGCTGAAACCGATCAAAGGCACCCGGCCGTCCAGCTCTTTGTTGGTGAGGCGGATAGCCTCCAGAACGAACGCCAGTTTTTCTTGCGCATCCACCGGCTGCAATTGGGCCATATCCGCCTCGGAGCGAATCGGACTGGGAAATACCGGGCCGCGTCTTTCTAAAAATTGCAGTTCCATGCCCATCGCCTCGGGGATCACCAGGATATCCGAGAACAGGATGGCCGCATCTACGCCCACAATATCCACCGGCTGGATGGTCACCTCCGCGGCCAACTCCGGCGTTTTATACATGGTGATGAAATCATAGTTTTTGCGCACGGCCCGGTATTCCGGCAAATAGCGTCCCGCCTGGCGCATCATCCAGACCGGGGTGCGCTCTACCGGCTGACGTAAACAGGCGCGTAAGAATAAATCATTTTTCAGTGTGCTCATAACTCTTTTTCTCCGAATCTCTTCATCATCGTTTCCGGTTTATCCTCGCGTGGAGACAATTTTAAGCAAACTTGTATCAAAATAATTTTCCAGCATTTTTCCGATTTCTTCCGCGGACGGTTTTGCCGCGGTGCGGGCAACGGTTAACCCCAGCCGTTTCAGGTGCATGGCGGTGGACGGCCCCAGGGCAAACATCTGCTTTTGGCGCAACAAGTCTTTGCCGTGAATCCGGTCAAGCAAATAATCCACGCTGCTGGGACTGGTAAATAAAACAGCGTCGGTTTCGTCAATCAGTTTCTCCGGTATCAAATCCGTATCAAGCGGCTCGGCGACCAGGTGATAGATCGGGAGCCGCTCCAGGTGCAGATTTTCAGGAACGGTCAGGCGAATTTTTTGCAGCGATTCAACGCTGGTAAAATGAACCCAGCGTTCGGATTCTGCCCTGGTCTGCCGGGAAATTTTTTTCAGCAGGTCCTGCAAATTAGACGCCTGCACCGTAGCCGCAATGCCAGGGAAATGGGCCGATAGTTGGAGGGCTGTCTTCTTCCCCACCACGCCAAGTATTAACGAATCGGGCAATTGAATCTGATGTTGCCGGAGCATTTGGGCAAAAAACCCCACGCCGTTGGCGCTGCTGAGGATCAGGCCGTCGTAGCGGCTTAAACGGAGCAACACGCGCACGGCGACCGTCAGCCGGTCTGCGGGGAGCAGACGGGCGGAGAAGAGCGGCAATTGCACCGGCCGGGCCCCCTTCTCAATCAGTGCATTGGAAAAAGAGGGCGAGAGATTACGGCTGCCGCAGATCAGGATTCTTTTTCCGGCAATGCTCATTTTTCCGCCCCGGGTTGGCTGTTCAAAATTTCCGCCAGAATTTCTTTACCGCCGGCGGCCAGCAACTCCCGGGCAACCCGCACGCCGATTTGTTCGGTCTGGGCAACCGGCCCTTCCGCCCGGGCGGTTAACTTTTGCCGGCCGTCCAGGGTGCAGACGCATCCGCGCAGTTTCAATTGATCTCCCTGTACTTCAGCGTGGGCGCCGATGGGGATCTGGCAGCCCCCTTCCAGGGTGCGCAGCATGGCCCGTTCCGCCAGCGCCGCAACTTGCGAGGGACGGTGATTGATGGCCCGCAGCACTTCCCGCACTTGCCTATCCTGCTCACGAGTGGTAATCGCAAAGCTCCCCTGGCCCACCGCCGGCAAGAGCACCTCGGTGGAAATTTTTTCACTGATCCGCTTGCCCCAGCCCAATCGCTCGATGCCGGCCACCGCCAAAATCATGGCGTCCCAATCGGATTCATCAAACTTTTTGAAGCGGGTGTTGAGGTTTCCCCGCAGGTCCATGATGTTCAGATCCGGGCGCTGGTAAAGAAGCTGGGCCTGGCGGCGCAGGCTGCCGGTGGCAACGGTTGCACCCTTTGGTAAATCGGACCATTTGGAATATCTTTTGGAAATAAAGGCGTCGCGCACATCCCACCGCTCGGTAATGGCGGCCAGGCAGATGCCCCCCGGGAGACGGGTGGGCAAATCCTTCAGACTGTGCACGGCAATGTCTATTTCATCCTTCAGCATGGCGATATCCAATTCCTTGGTAAACAGCGCCTTATCGCCAATTTTTGCCAGGGGAACATCCAGAATCTTGTCGCCCTTGGTTTTAATTATCTCGATTCTGATATCCAGGTCGGGGAAGGTATCGCTGAGGTGTTTATGCACCCAGTTGGTTTGCCAGAGCGCCAGTTCACTTCCGCGGGTTCCGATGGTAATGGTTCGGCTCATTCATCATTCTCCAAGGTCAAAAATTTCTCTCAGAATGTGGATTTTGGTGGCGCTGTCGATAGCGCCGTTGTTATTGTCGTGGTCGTTAAAACGCTTGATCTGGCTGAGCGGCAGGTGCAGGAACTTGTTCAGCAATCCGCGGGACAATCGCTCCATCTGTTCAAATTCATCCGGGTCGGTGCGATGGCGATATTTCTCCAATTCCATCTCGCGGATGGCTTCAAACTTTTCCCGCAAGGCCACGATGGTGGGGGTCAGCGTCAGCGATTGACGCCATTTCTGGAACAAAGCGACTTCTTCATTAATCATCTCTTCCGCCAATGGTAATTCATCACGTCTTTTTTGCAGGTTATGATCCACAATTTGCTGGAGTGAATCGATATCATTCAGGAATACGTTGCTGAGCTTGTTGATTTCGGGATCAAAGTCGCGGGGAACGGCAATATCAATAAAAAACAGGGGGCTGCTTTTGCGCGAGGAGCGGTTGGTTTTGACGTCGTCTTTCGAGAGGATGCAGTTCGGCGCCCCGGTGGAGCCGATGACCAGGTCCACCTGGTTCAACAGCGATTTGAACGACTCAAACGGATGCGGATGTGCGCCCAACTCCCCGGCCAGCGCTTCGGCTTTACTGAAGGTGCGGTTGGTGATAAAGATTTCACCGATACCTTTCTTTTTCAGATGGCGGGCCACCAACTGGCCGGTCTCCCCTGCCCCGATCAACAGGGCTTTTTGCTTGCTGAGGTCCCGGAATATTTTCTGAGCCAGTTCCACCGCCGCGTAGGCAACACTGACCGCCCCGCTGGCCACGCTGGTGTCGGTGCGCACGCGTTTGCTGACCTGAAGCGCGGTGGTAAACATGCGCGAGAGCAATGTTTTGACGGTCTCGCCCTCCATGGCTAATTTGAGCGCGTCCTTCACCTGCCCGGTAATCTGCGGCTCGCCCAAAACCATCGATTCCAAACCGGAGGTGACCCGGAACAAATGATGGCAGGCCGCTTCATCGGTATAAATATAGAAGTGCTCATACTCTTCCGGATCAATTTCTTTGCGGTAGGCGGCCAGGAAACGGTGCATATACTCCCGCACCGATTGATCTTCCGGCAGGGAAATATAGACCTCGGTGCGATTGCAGGTGGAGAGAATCACCGTTTCTTCTGCCGGAGTATTTTGCAGAATAGCCGGCAACAGGGTGGAGATTTCCTCCGGGGTAAAAGCAATTTTTTCCCGCAGTTTGATATCCGACTGCTTAAAACTGGTTCCGAACAGGGCGATTTGCTTGCTTTTCATAATTTCACCTTAAGCAAATTGATGAAAGCTCGTCGCAAAAAGGTTAACTAAAACGACAGAAAGAAGAATCACTAAAAACCCAATCATCGACAGGTAGGCCAGCGACTTGCCCGTCCAATGGCCAATCTTCTTTCCAAAAATTAAGATCCCGTAAATCATCCAGGTCACGTAAGTTGTGGTAACCTTGGGATCGAAATGAGAGGCGCCGGGCTGCACCTGCTTCCAATAGAGAATCCCCAAAAAGATGGCCACGCTCAACAGCAGGAACCCCAGGGTGGCAGCCTTGGTATTCATTTCGCTCAACTCCTCCAGGGAGGGTAAACGACTGTAAATAGTACCGAACTGGGCATTTTTTATATTGTAGAAAAGCAATAAATACATTAGACTAAACAGGGCGGAAACAAAAAGCGCCGAGTAGCTGAGCATTGCCGAAGCCGTGTGGAGGGCAAAAGAACGGTCTTCAAAAATCGCCGGTATTGCCGCATGTTTGTTTGCTAATGCGGAGGATACCACCTGCAGGGCAAATACCAGCACCACCACAAATACACCGGTGGTTTTAATTTTTAAACGTTTCTCTATATAAAAATAGCTGATGATAATTCCGAAGGCCAGAAACGAGGCCCCTTCGAAAAGATTGACAATCGGGAAATGCTGATGCACAATTCCGCGAATTACCAGGAGGAATAGATGCAATACCACTGTTACCGGAAGCAGCCAGGAGATAACCCGCTCGCTGCGTTTTTTCAATTTGAAAAAATGAACCCCGTACCAATAAAGGAGCACCGCATAGAGAATTGGCACAGTCACATTTACAACGTTCAAAAGAGATGTCATCATCAATCACCTCAATTTTTCACAGTGAAATCAAAAATCAACTATCAAATGTAATACCAAACAGGCGCAAGAAACAAGAATGGAGAAAATATTGTTAATAAGAGCAGGCATACTTCCTTTAATTACAACTACTTAAAAAAACATCAATTAATGCCGTGGCTATACAGGCAACTTCCGGCTCTACCGAAAAACCGATTCGAAACGGCACAAGAGCGTTTCAATATGAAAAAGTAAACCGCTGACTGAAGAATGGTCGGCAATTTCCGTAATTATATCCAGGAGGTTTTATGAAAGGCTTATTAGTCAGCACCCTGATCATTTTAATTGCCTTTTCGGGTCTTATGTTCGCCCGGGGCGACCAGGAGAAAATCGGTTACGATCCCAACCGGGACCCGCAGAAAGATTTGGCAAGCGCAATAGAAAAAGCGCAGCAAACCGGGCAGCATATTCTGCTTAAGGTAGGCGGCGAGTGGTGCAGTTGGTGTCACTACCTGGAAAAGTTTTTTAAAAGCCATCCCAGGTTAGAGGAAGAATTACTGAAGCGGTTCATTGTGGTAAAGGTCAACTACAGCAAAGAGAACAAGAACGAGGCTTTTTTATCCCAATTTCCCAAGATTGAGGGGTATCCTCACTTTTTTGTACTGGATTCCAATGGGAAACTACTGCACTCCCAGAACACGGCGGAATTAGAGGAAGGCAAGGGTTATTCGCCGGAGAAGATGCGCGAGTTTATCGAGAAGTGGGGCGGCAAACCGCTCACGGAAACACCGGAAGAAAATCATTCTCCCAAATCAAATTAAATTTGATTTGCCGCCCGGCCGATTGTATATTTGGCGCGATTTTAAAGCCACCGTAGCTCAGCTGGTAGAGCAGTTCACTCGTAATGAACGGGTCGCAGGTTCGACTCCTGTCGGTGGCTCAAAAGGTGAGGTAGAACGGCCTCACCTTTTTTTTTATCCACAAAAGCTGATAAAAATCATTCCCTCTCCTGTGTAAAATCATTGTCTGAAATAGTTAAACTCGCCATCTTTGCGGGCGTTTATAGAAGTTGTTCGGCTAACACGAGGTAATCAATATGGACCCTGCCAAAATAAAGGCGCTGAAAGAAAAACGAGCCAAACTCTACCTGGGCGGCGGCGCAAAGCGCATCGAGAAACAGCACCAACTGGGCAAGTACACCGCCCGGGAACGCCTGGCGCTTTTGTTCGACCCGGATACGTTCCAGGAATCCCATTTATTTATGAAGCACCGCTGCACCCAGTTTGGGCTGGAGGGCAAGGAGATGCCCGGCGAAGGGGTGGTGACCGGGCACGGCTATGTGGACGGCCGCCCCGTCTATGCCGTCAGCCAGGACTTTACCGTGGCAGGCGGATCGGTCGGAGAGGCCAGCGCCAAAAAAGTCTGCGATGTAATGGACAGCGCCCTGAAAACCGGCGACCCTTTCATTTTTATTAATGACAGCGGCGGGGCGCGCATCCAGGAGGGCGTAGACGCCTTATCCGGCTATGGGGAAATTTTTTACCGCAACGTGGAACTGTCCGGGGTGGTGCCGCAAATCAGCATTATTGCCGGGCCGTGCGCCGGCGGAGCGGCCTACTCCCCCGCCCTGACCGATTTCATTATCCAGATCCGCAACGAGGGACAGATGTATATCACCGGGCCGCAGGTGATTAAGCAGGTGACCGGGGAGGAGATCACCGCCGAACAGCTGGGCGGCGTGGAAAGCCATGCCTATTATTCGGGAGTGGTGCACTTTATCGCCGAAAACGGGGACGACGCCATCGCCCTGTGCAAGCGGCTGCTCTCCTTTTTGCCCTCCAACAACATGGAAGACCCGCCCTTCTACCCGGAACTGCATCAGGATACGGTTGAGGCTAACCCGGCCTTAAACGAGATTGTTCCGGATGATTCGCGGGAGCCCTACGATATGCACCAGGTGATTTTAAACGTGGTCGATAACGCGGATTTTCTGGAAGTGCAGCAACACTTTGCCCCGAACATCCTGGTCGGCTTTGCGCGTTTGGTGGGGCGCACTATCGGCGTGGTGGCCAATCAGCCGCTGCACAAAGCCGGGGTACTGGACATCGACTCTTCGGACAAAGCTTCCCGGTTTATCCGGTTTTGCAATGCGTTTAATATACCCATCATCACCTTTGTTGATGTGCCCGGTTTTCTGCCGGGAGTGCAACATGAATATGTGGGCATCCTCCGGCACGGGGCCAAGATGATCTTCGCCTACGCCGCCGCCACGGTGCCGAAGATGACCGTGGTTGTGCGCAAAGCCTACGGCGGCGCCTACCTGGCCATGTGCTCGAAGAATATGGGCGCGGACCGCGTCTATGCCTGGCCAAATGCAGAAATTGCCGTGATGGGCGCCGAAGGGGCGGTCAACATTCTCTATCGCAAAGAAATTGAGGCGGCAGAAAACCCGGCCCAAATGCGTGAGAAGCTCTCCGCCGAATACCGGGAAACGTTTGCCAATCCCTACGTGGCTGCCGCACGCGGCTACCTGGATGACATCATCGAACCGGCGGAAACCCGCATTTACCTGGCCGCATCTTTGGAAGTGCTGAAAAGCAAACGGGAATTACGTCCCCAGAAAAAGCACGGGCTGATTCCGCTATAATATAAAGGAAGGAAAAATGACCGAAACCCTGGTTACAGGCTACACGCTGACCGTTGTCGGTTTATTGATTGTTTTTACCTCGCTGGCCTTTATTGCCTCGGTGGTGGCCCTGCTGCGCTGGCTGGATACCGGCAGCGATAAACGCGAAGCCCGGGAAGCGGCAGACGCGCTGGAAAAAGATCAAACTATTGACGAGTTAACCCTGGTTCTGATCAGCGCCGCTGTTGCAACCATGATTCAGGGCCGGGCCCACATCCGCAGTGTACGGCGTATCGCGCACATCGAGTTGCCAAGCAGTCCCTGGTCGGCCCAGGGCCGGGCCGTCTTGCATGGTTCTCATGTCCTGCCCAAAAAACCCGGCGTAAACTGATTTTATTTTGAGGGAGAAGATTATGAAGCTGAAAATTACCGTTCATGGTGTTGCGTATGAAGTTGAAGTTGAAGTATTAGACCCGGGCGAAGGTTTTCCTGCCGCTGCTCCCCTGCCCCAGGTACAGAGCCATCCCGGCGGCGGCCGCTCCGCTGCGCCGGCCCCTGATTTGCCACAAAAGACCGGCAGCGCGCCTGCTCCGACGAGCGGCGGCGAACAGGGCTCCGTCGCCTCCCCCATTTCCGGAACAGTGGTGGAGATAAAAACCAAAGCCGGAGACACAGTGGAAAAAGGGCAGATTCTGTTGATCATCGAGGCAATGAAAATGAACACCTCCATTGCCGCCCCTGTCAGCGGAAAAATAAAAGCGATCCCCGTTGCGGCCGGCGATTCTGTCCGCGAAGGACAAATCCTGGTTGAATTTGAATAAGGGGCGCCGTTATGGACATTCTTTTCCAGTTTCTGCAATCCGGCGCATGGGGCAACCTGAGTTGGGGCAACCTGGCCATGCTTTCGGTCGGCTGTGTGTTCCTGTGGCTGGCCATCAACAAAGACTATGAGCCGCTTTTGCTGGTGCCCATCGGTTTCGGCATCTTGATCGGCAATATCCCTTTTAAAGTGGGCATGAACATCGGCGTTTATGAAAGCGGCAGCGTGCTCTCCATCCTGTACCAGGGGGTGTCGCAGGGGTATTATCCGCCGCTGATTTTCCTGGGAATCGGGGCGATGACCGATTTTTCCAGCATGTTATCCAATCCCAAGTTGATTTTGCTGGGTGCGGCGGCCCAGGCGGGAATTTTTGTCACCTTCCTGGGATCGCTCTACCTGGGATTTTCCATCACCGATGCAGCCGCGATCGGGATTATCGGCGGCGCAGACGGGCCGACCGCAATTTTCCTGTCCTCCAAATTAGCGCCGAATTATTTGGGTGCGATTGCCATTGCCGCCTATTCCTACATGGCCCTGGTGCCGGTAATCCAGCCCCCGATCATCAAGCTGCTTACCAGCCATAAAGAGCGGCTGATCCGTATGCAGCCCTCCCAGCCGGTCAGCAAACGGCTGCGGATTCTCTTTCCGGTAGTAGCGTTTTTGATTACCGCCTTCATTGCTCCCGGGTCGATCACTTTGCTGGGCATGCTCTTTTTCGGCAACCTGCTCAAAGAAAGCGGCGTCACCGAGCGTTTGGCAAAAACCGCCCGCACTGCTTTTATCGATATTGTGACCATCCTGCTGGGGCTGACCGTGGGAACCTCCACCGACGCTCACCGCTTTTTAACGCCGGACGCCCTCAAGATTTTTGCCCTGGGAGCGGCCTCTTTTTGTGTCGCCACTGCTGCCGGGGTTCTGTTTGCCAAAGCAATGAACCTGTTTCTGAAAGAAAAAATCAACCCGATTATCGGGGCGGCAGGCGTTTCGGCGGTGCCGGACTCGGCGCGGGTCTGCCAGATGGTCGGGGCGAAAGAAGACCCGCAGAATTTTCTGATCATGCACGCCATGGCGCCCAATGTAGCCGGTGTGATCGGCTCGGCAGTGGCGGCCGGGATTCTACTGGCCACCCTGGGACACTGACAGTACTCCTGCCGGCGCCGCAACTTCCTCGGACCGGCAGGCTTCCGCAAATTGATCAATGCTTATCTTCTCGGAAAAATAAAACAGGTGCGCCTTGCACCGGCAGTCTGAAGCGCCAAACCCGGGGCATAAAACAAGGCCGGAAAAAGTCGCCCTCAACAGGTTCGCCCAATCATGCTCTATATTTCCGGCAGTTTCTGCCCAGAAAACCCGCTTCACCGGCGAGAGCTCCAGCAGGTAATCAATATGCCAATGGAGGCGTTTGTTCGGTTTCAGATGTCGCCCCAGCCGGGCCCTCAGCCCGCCGGGACCCCGGGCGCTCCCCACGTAGTAATACCATCCCCCGGGCAGATCGAAACGGCCCAGCCTGCCGATTTTTACCGCAGGCAGGGCCGGCGCCTGTATTTCCAGCAGATAGTTTCCCGGCCGGGCGGGAAAAGAAAATGCATGGTTCGTCAGCAGCGCCGGTAAGGGCGGAATATTATTCATGATTAATAATGCCAATCACAAGTTAAACTTAATTTGACGCAGAATAGCGCTGATAAAGACGGATTTCCACCGAGAAGATTTTTATATAGCCTGATTTTTTGACACGTCGAATATCTTTCCCCGGTTTTCTTGATTTTCTTTCAGAATCGGAATGAATGGGAGATTTAAGTAGCTGCACTCAAATAAACGACGCTTTGGGAATATGAAATGCCATGCCCAGCCTGCCCCGGCGCACCGAGGCAGGCTGGGCATGACTAATCCCGGGAAATATTATCCTCCTCGTTCCAAGCTCCCGCTTGGAAGGCACTTTTCACTCTAAGCTCCGCTTACATTGCCAAGACGAAAGCGAATGAGTACCCGCACACTTTAGACTGCGTATAGTCACTCTCGTTGGTGTCTTTGTTGCTGCGGCGGTGTTTCGCAACTCCGGCAGACCGGTATGCGGCTACCGGTTTCCATGCTTTTTAGTCACTCGTAGCGATCCCGGCAACCGGGATGGCAACAAGGAGGCAACGAGGAGGAAAAAGTGGGGCAAGGGAAGCAGAGCTTCAAGTGAAAAGGTCGTTCCAGGCAGGAGCCTGGAACGAGTCGCATAGAAATTATTGTCACGGCCAAACTGAAGTTTGGCGCTCCTCGTTTGTCCTCCTCGTTCCAAGCTCCCGCTTGGAAGGCACTTTTCACTCTAAGCTCCGCTTACATTGCCAAGACGAAAGCGAAT